>VGOG01000012.1 GCA_016875995.1 Chloroflexota bacterium | reverse complement strand
AAAAAAGCCGGCCCTCCTAATCAGTATGTCTGGAGAGTCGGCCTGCAGTTGCAGTTTGCCCAAAGTAATTACGTGAGCTTTATCTTTATAAACAACAACGTTCGGCAGGGCGAGACTCCCCAGAGCGAGCACCTGGCTCGAGGACGCTTGGTCACGATCTGCTTGGAGTTTCGCTTACCGAACGACGTCATGGAATACGTGCTCCTGTTTCCAGATTGCTTGTATGATACCACAATCTGATAAAATTGTCAAATCACTGGGCATGTCGGGGTTGGCGGGGTTGCGCAGCGATTCGCTGGTAGTGGGGAGCCCGCCCTGATCTCGCGGAGTTGGACTCCGCGAGCTGCTCCGTGGTGGGTGGGCCGGTCCCGCAGTACAACTGCGGGACATCGAAAGCGGGGTTTGGCAACAGAGAGCCGGATTCGCTGCGCAAGCCCTTGGCTGTGAGAAGTTGACACCATCGCGCTAAAATGGTATAATATACGCTGTTTTAGTTCCAGAGCCTTGACATCGGGTCCGGCATAGAGTTTGGAGGGGGATGGGATTCATGAAACGATTGATTCCTCGGGTTGTTGGATTGGCCCTGTTTATAAGTGCTCTATTAGTCAACACTGTCTCCGCAGGAACTGTTGTCCCCGGCAGTGTGCGCATGACCAATACCCCTGGCGGGCCGGAGATGACCCAGTTCCCCTCGGGGACCACTGTCGTCTACGTGGTTTTCGATTACGTTGACATGCAGAACGAGGAGATCAGGGTAAGGATTTATGATCGGGGAGGCACTATCCTGTTCGAACAGAGCAAGGTTTACACAGGGTCTGGTACAGAGTCCATCGAGGTAGTGGGGCCCGACGGAGGGGCTTTTCCCGATGGGCCGTTTTATATGACCAATTTGTACAGCGGTTTGTTTCCGTTCAAGACCATCTACTGGGATGTAACTGCAGGCGCTGGGATGGCCACTCCCACACGCGTTCCGGCGACAGCTACGGCGACACCAGTGCCTCCCACCCCCACACCTATTCCAGCGCCGGCTACGGCAACGCCGATGCCTCCCACTCCCACATCAGTGCCGGCAACCCCCTATCCGGGGCTGCCCACGCCTACATCAACGTTGGTGCCACCTACATCTACTCCAACGTCGGTGCCACCTACGCCAACGCTAGCACCAGGGCAGCCGACGCTGACGCCGACTACGGTGCCGCCAATAGTCCCAGAGGCATCACTAACGCCAACCCTGGACACAGTCCTGCCCACAGCCACCCCGATGCCAGCTACGGCTGAAGTGATGTTACCATCTCCCACCCCGACAACGGCTTTGCCAACCCCGACAACCGCGCTGACGCCAAAGTTTACCCCCGTACCTGCTGCCACTTCAGACACCACAAAAGGGGCAGGGAGCTTCCTGGTTATTGCGGGTTATGTTGGTGTAGCAGGGGTATTGGTCTTCTTGGCCCTATTTGTCTGGCAGAGGCGGTCTCCCTGATTTTCCCCCAAATTATCTCGCCAAAGGAGTGTTAAACAATGAAACGTCTCGTTCCTATCGCCATAGCTTTGTCCTTGACCATCTTGTTAGCCAGTATCGCCATGGCCCAGGGGGGCTTGACTAGTGCCCATCTGAGCGACACTCCCGATGGAACGGCCATGACTCAGTTTCCCTCCGGTACAACCGTCGTCTATGCCATCTTCGACTACGCCAATATGCCAGAGGGAACGGTAAAAGTACGGGTCTATGACAATTACGGCAGTATTCTCTTCGAGCAGGCCGAAAACTACACTGGATCTGGGACAGGGTCTGTAGCCACTACGACCAGTGAGGGGTACTTCCCCGATGGTCGGTACGTCACCAACTTCTACCTTGGTGGATACGTGAGTAGAACCGTGATATGGGATGTTGGCGAAGCGGTAGCGAGGCCCGTCGCCACGCCAACCACAACGTCGCCCGCCGCCAAGATCTACAACCAGACGAAGGGCTTTGCTGCCCCGGCTGCTGCCATATTGCTGATCATTCTTGCTGTTTGGGTCATTTACCGGGTGTTGGCTGCCCGTTAGCTAGTTTCTGGTGCAAAACTCAGCAGAGGCGGCTCCCATGCCGCCGAATCGCCAGGCGTGGGAGCCTGGCCTGCTAGTTTCGCAACAAGAACTAGCCATTCTTCCCAGGGAGGAGACTTGATGGCCAGGAAAGCCATTTACAAAGTACTAGGCGTGCTGGGGATTGTGGCCGTCTTCGTGGTGGGGGTATGGCTGGGCAGGCTGTACTCCGCAGCCGGTGGCCCAGGAGCGGTAACCATTCAGCAGTTTGGATCCAATGTCGCTCGCCAGCTACGACAATTCTGGCCGCCTTCTTCCCCACCTGGTGTTCCAGATAGCGGATCTGACGTGCCTGGCGTTAGCCTGGAGCAGTTGAAGGAGAAGCTGGACGCAGGAGCCGACATCGTCATCGTTGATGTGCGCAGCAAAGAGGATTTCGATGAGGGCCACATACCCGGAGCCATCTCAATTCCCTGGGAGGAGATAGAGGCTCGTTACACTGAGCTTCCTCGGGATAAAGAGATCATCACCTATTGTGGCCGCTGTTGACCTCCTCCAGACGACGGTGTCCGTGCGGCACAGTTTCTCTTCGACAAGGGGTTCAGCGATGTCAAGGCCATGAGGGTAGAGTTCGCCCGTTGGCAAGAGGCGGGATACCCCGTCGAGAAGTGATAACTTAAACAAAAACGAAAGGGGTCCAAAAAATGAAACTCAAAAGAGAAGTAGTGGTAGCTGGTGTAATGGCACTGGTGTTGACCGTGGTGCTGATCGGAGCGATAGGCGTGAAGGTTGTGAGTTCCCTCACCATTGATGAGCAAAACGTAATCACGAATCTTCACATGAGCGACTCGTGTGACGGGCCCGAGATGATCCTCTTCCCCACTGACACCCAGACCGTATACGTGGTCTTCGACTACTTTGATATGCAAGGGCTGCAGCCGTATCGAATCGCGGTCACCGACGGTGTTGCTCTATACGATGCAACCCATTCGTACACAGGGTCGGGCACTGAGTGCATAACCGTAACTCATGACTCTGGCCCTATCCCTCCCGCCGCTTATCGAACGCAGATATGGGCTGGTGATTATCTTGCAACACCGACCAAGCTGTGGCACGTGCGTCCAGGTGGGCCGGGCGAAATCACCAACCTTCGCATGAGCCTTTCACCTGATGGGCCAGCCAGGACAGGATTCATTGAAGGCACGCGGACCGTCTGGGTGGTTTTCGACTATGCCAACATGGAAGGAAATGTGGTAGGGATCGATGTCTATAAAGGTGATTACCGTTTTTATGAAAGCCCAAGGGTGCCTCTCACTGGGTCAGGGACGCAAGCCATCAGCGTAACCCACCAGCTAATCACCGGTTTTCCGCCAGGCTCATACAGAACTCACGTCGTGAAGGACAGGCTCGTCGACGGTCTTGTAAATTGGTCGGTTTGGTATGGGGTCTATCTGCCTTTGACATTCAAGAATCACTTTTGACGTAGCCGGCCGTGAATGGGGCAGCTTAAGTGGATAAAGCTTAATGGGGGGGAGTAGGGAGTCTACTCCCCTTTGTCTAATTAACGGGTTGTTGACACAAATGGTATCTTGTGGTATTATTTTGAATGTGTACAGAGAGGGCTAGTAGGGAATTTTAGTAGATGGCTGACGTGGAGGGGAATCCCAATGAAGGACGCACCAATGATTAAAAGCATTTTGCATTTTCTCTTGGCTGTCCCTTTTCTCCTTCTTCCCTGCCTTGCTTTCGCCGAAAAGCCAATGCCGACGACAACCGACCTGCCTCCCCTTTCATCCCCCCCCATCCTTCGACAAGCTCAGGACACCGCTTGGGAGGGGAAAGAGGGGGGGTGTGGCGCGATGGAGTTCAAGGCGGGCGAGATCATTGTCAAATTCAGAGCGGACATTCCACGAACCAGAGTCCAATCTTTGCTCCTCGCTGAGGACGTAAGTATCCTGGATGAGATGGACAACCTTGACCTTCTGCTGCTAGCCGTGCCCAAGGGCCGGGAGCTGGAGAAGGTAGAGGAGCTAAAGCGCCACCCTCTGGTGGAGTACGCTGAGCCAAACTGCATGATTAAGATCGCAGACTCTATCGCGGTCGAGCCCCATTCCAGTCTTCGCGCTCCAGACGTCATTCCCAATGATCCGTATTTTTCTTCGCAGTGGAATCTTCCCAGGATTGAGGCCCCTGCTGCCTGGGACATCACCACTGGCAGTGATAAAGTGGTTATCGCCTTCGTTGACTCAGGCATTGACCTTGACCACCCTGAGTTAAAGGATAGGATATGGAAAAACCCAGGCGAGATACCGGGCAATGGCCTCGATGACGATGGGAATGGCTTTGTAGACGATGTGTACGGTTGGGATTGGGTCAATTGGCGTGGCGAACCCCAAGACGATTACGGACATGGCACCTTCGTTGCCAGTATCGCTGTGGTCGAGACAAACAACGACCTCGGGATGGCTGGAGTATCCTGGGGAGCTAAGATCATGCCCGTCAAAGTGTATGACGAGTGGGGTGTCTCCTACCATTGGCACACCGCGGGCGGGATCAAATATGCCGCTGATAACGGAGCAAAGATCATAAACCTGAGCTGGACCCTTAGAGAGGGCATTGATCCCCAGCCAGTGCGAACGGCAATAAACTACGCTCGCTCCAAGGGCGCTCTCGTTGTTGCCGCCGCCGGGGATACTTTCGATAGCTCCTATAAATATCCGGCAGCTCTTGATCACGTCGTTTCCGTTGCCGCCACTAACCGTAACGATGAACATCCTGATTTCTCAACCTACAATGACAAGGTGGACGTCGCCGCGCCTGGGGTCGATATCCTGGGTGTTTATTGCAGGCCCGTATCAAGTAAATGGAAGTGCGACTATGGGAGGCTTTCTAGCACTCGTGTAGCCGCTCCCCATGTATCGGGATTGGCCGCCCTGATCTGGTCGGTTAACCCCACTTTGACGCCCGACAAGGTGGAGGAGATCATCAAGTCCACCGCTGTTGACCTGGGCGAGCCGGGCAGAGATGACTACTTTGGCTACGGACGGATTGATGCCGCCGCCGCGGTGAGAGCAACGCCTCACCACCTCGAAGTAAAATACGATGATCCCTTTTACTTCCTCGTCTGTGACGATTGTGATCCCCTGTCGCGAAAGATCACCAATCCGAATACCAGTTGTTCCACGTGGAGCGTCACAGCGACTGCTCCCTGGCTTTCCATCAGCCCCTGTGAGGGCTACACGCCATCTTCAGTAACGGTCACCATAGATAAAGAGAGCTTGCCAGGTCATGGCCTTTATACCGACGTGATCACCGCTACCAGTACCATGACCAATCACGTGAACAACCCGACCACGATCATCGCAACCGTCAACTATTCCCCGCAGTGCTGGAGAAACTACCTGCCTTTGCTATTCAAAGAATCGTAGCAGGTCTCTCCAGTAGTAGGTCTCTCCAGAGACCGATCATCTAGGAATCCACGAAGGGAGGGATGGTCCAATGACAGCGAAACTGACGAAGATAGTGCTGAGCGTAATTGCTGGTATGCTTGGCCTGGTGCTGGTGATGGTGATCCTTGCTGGCACGGGACCCGTGGCTGCCCTGGACGATGCAGGGCAAAATGGCGACGGTGTTTTGGTTGCTGGCCCCCCCACCGATGTGCTGGTGAGTGCCTCTCCGGAAGAAGTCCGCGCCGATGGCACCTCCACTTCAACCATTACAGCCAGAGTACATGAGACCGGTACGCCGGTGCAAGGTGCTTTCGTCGTCTTCACCACCACCCTGGGCACCATTGACCAATACTGCTACGCCGAGGCAGAAGGCGCGGCGGTGAATAAGTCGGCCGGCTGGGTCACCGAGAGCTACGCTGAGGCCAGCGGAGGTCAGTACGTCAGGACGTGCGGCTCGGCAAACCCTGACGCCACTTTGAACTGGACTTTCCAGGCCAGCGCGATTTCGATGCTGTACGTTAAAGATACCGATGGCGGCGTGGTCGAGATCAAGGTGGATAGCGGCACACCCATCACGGTGGATACGTATGCCGGCATTAAAACGACCGCCGAGAAGGTGATCACCACTGGCCTGGGCTCTGGATCGCACGTTATCACCGTGAAGTATCTGAATCAGTCCCCAGTGGGATGGGGAACCTGCATTCGGATTGATGCCTTCCGCTGCGGGACTACCACCGATTCAGAGGGAAAGGCCACCGCTACCCTGACCTCGGCAACTTTGTCGTGCGGATCGGAAGACGCTACGGTGACCGCTACGGCGGGCGCCCCCTGTACGCCCCCCACCATCACCAGTACGAAGCAGGTAAAAATGACGGCCAGTGCGCCAGACAGCGTGAACGTGACCGCTACTCCACACCAGATGGTAGCAAATGGGACTTCGACCTCCATCCTCGAAGCCACGGTGAAAGATCAATTTGGCAAATATGTGCCCAATTGCACCATGGTTAGCTTCGTGGCCACCGACGAGAACGGTGCTCCCTCCGACGGGGCCTGGGTCACCCTCCCCTACGAGCTGGTGGAAGGAGAAGACCCGACGGAGGTGATCACGGACGGGTGGAGCATAGATCCCAACGCAAGTCACCACGGCGGGGAAGCGATATTCTCCAATACCCCGGGAGCCTCCGCCAGTTGGAACTTCACGGGGACGGCGGTTTCCCTGATGTATCCCAAGCTGTCCAATGCCGGTGTAGCCACGGTCACCGTTGATAGCGGCTTGCCCATCACTATTGACATGTATGCCCCGTCAGATCAGTTTCAAGTCGAGCACGTGATCACCCACGGCCTGAGCTACGGACCACACGTCATCACCGTAACGGTGGCTGGGTACACCGTGAGCGGCGGCACGGACACGCGTGTCTACGTGGACGCCTTCCGCTCTGGCACGAGCACCTCAGGAGGCATGGCCTCGGCTACAGCGACCGCGGGGACGCGGGCGGGGGTGGTATGGGCAGAGGCCACGGCTGTAGGAAGGCAGTGCTGTGAGACGGACAGCGTGGTTACGGACACCGTGCCCATCACCCTCACGGCCGGCGACCCGTACACTTTGACCATCACGCCCACCGATGTGTCCATCACCTGCTGTGTCACCACCACCCTCCAGTTCACGGTGACCGATCAGTACAGCAACGTGGTAGGGGCGGTGGTGCCCCGCACGCTGACGGTGGACTTCACCAGCACGCCAGCCGGTGATTTCACGCCCCCCAGCGTGGTGATCACCAATGGCGTGGGCAACGTGATCTTCCATGGCCGGACGGCGGGAAGCGGGACGATCACGGGCACGGTGCGTGGATATCCCCATGCTACGGACACGTCGAACCTCACGGTCACCCCCAGCGCTTGCCATACCGTGGTGCTCAGCGCCAATCCGACCCGGATCTACGTCACCGATACGAACACCGCTCTCCTGACCGACTTCATCTACACCTCGACTCTGACCGCTAAGCTGAGAGATGAGTGCAACAACCCTGTCCAGGATGGCACGGTGGTGACCTTCACCACCAGCCTGGGCAGCCTGAGTACAGCCACCCCAACCACCACCGATGGCCTGGCCACGGCGGTGCTTACCTCGGCGCAGATTTCTGAGGTGCCCACCAGGACAGCTTATATCACCGCCACTGGTGCCAACTGCCCCGTATCGGACACGACCACCGTTATCTTCGGACGGCACGTCTACACCTTGACCGTGGCCGCCAATCCCGATGAGATAAGGGTTGACGGAAACACATCCACCCTCACCGCCGACGTGAGGGATGGCTTCGGTGACCCCACGCCCAATGGGGTCCCGGTGACCTTCACCATCGCCCCGGCCTTAGCCACGGTCTCGCCTGTGAGTGTGAAAACAGAAGGCGGCACGGCCACGGTCACTGCCACCTCTGGGACGCAGGCGGGGGTGGCGACGATTGTGGTGACGGCCACGGGGAGTACAATCACCAATACAGGGCTCATCACCATCACGGCGGGCGATCCCTATACTCTGACCATGACCCCCACCGACATCTCCATCACCTGCTGCCTCACCAGCACCCTCCAGTTCACGGTGACAGATCAATATGGCAACCAGGTGGGTAAGACGAGCCCCCGGCCGCTGAATGTGTGCTTGGCTTGCAGCCCGGATGAACTGGTGGACACCTGGTCAGGTACCCATTGTGTCACGATCACGACGGGTACTGGCAGTGTGGACTTCCACGGCTGGATGTCGGGAACGGGGACTATCGCTGGCTATGTCGCTGGGTTTTATCCTCCGGCCAGTGATACCTCCAACCTCACCGTCTCGGTGGGCTCTCCCGCTGTGCTGGCTGTCACCCGCGCGCCAGCCACCATTCTGGCCGATAGGATAGAGACCGCCATCATCACCGCTACGGTGGAGGACGCATGCCAGAACCCTATATGCCACAGGCCAGTGACATTTACCACAGATCTCGGCAGCTTCAGCCCTCCCCCCACTACCACGCTCAGTATCACCAAGACCACCAACTGCAGCGGTGTAGCTACGGCGACGCTGAGATCGGGATGCGTACCACGCGCCGCGAATATCACCGTGACGGTGGATTCCCTGACCAAAACTACCCACGTGAACATGATCGGCGTGGCCTGGGATGTGCAACTCGCCGCCCACCCCACCAGTATCCGGGTGGGTGGATACACGTCCAACCTCACCGCCACCGTTCACGATCAGTTTGGACACACCGTACTCGATGGAACAGTGGTGACCTTCACCACCAGCGCAGGCAGTGTGGGCAGCGGGACCACCACTAAGACCACCACTGATGGCGTGGCGACAGCCGTTCTGACCTCGCCGAACACCGTGGGTACGGCCACCATCACCGCCACCGCCGGCTCCGGAGCCGACACGGCCAGGGACACGGTTACTGTGACCTTCAAAGCTGGCCCGCCCTACACAGTGACCCTGGAAGCCCATCCTATGACCCTCACCGTGGGGAACAACTCGGTGCTTACGGCCACGGTGAAGGATCAGTACAACAACAACGTGGCCGATGGAACTATCGTGACCTTCACTACCAGCCTGGGCGAGGTGGGAAGCAAGGTGGTTGCCAAGACAACCACCAGCGGGGTGGCCACGGCCACGCTGACCTCCCAAGCGGCTGCCACAGCAGCAGTTACAGCTACGGCGGACTCGAAGTATGCTACGACTAACGTGACCTTCCAACCTGGCCTACCTTACACGTTGACCTTGGTGGCCTATCCGATAACTCTAACAGTAGGGGATAGGGCGACCCTCACAGCCACGGTAAAGGATCAATATAACAACAATGTGGCCGACGGGACGGTGGTTACTTTTACCACCAGCCTGGGCGAGGTGGGAAGCACCCAGGTGACCAAGACCACCGCCAGTGGTGTAGCCACGGCCACGCTGACCTCTCTGCTACCGGGGACAGCGACGATCACAGCTACAGCCGATTCGGTGTCGGACACCGTGGACGTGACGTTCGAACCCGGCCCACCCTACACCGTGACCCTGGAAGCCCATCCTACCAGCATTTCGATTCCCGGCTACACCTCAGCCCTTACGGCTACAGTGGTGGATCAGTACGACAACCATGTGGCCGACGGGACAATAGTGACTTTCACCACCAGCCTGGGCATTCTTGGAAGCGACGTGGTGACCAAGCCCACCTCCGGTGGGGTGGCCACGGGTGTTTTGACCTCCGAGACCACGGCAGGCACGGCGATTGTCACCGCTACATCTGATTCCAAGGTGGCCACGACTACAGTGGAGTTTACGCCGCTATCACCCCACACAGTGACCCTGACGGCCTATCCGCCCACTCTGACCGTTGGGAGCATCTCGACGCTCACGGCGACGGTGAAGGATCAATACGATAACAACGTGGCTGATGGAACGGTAGTGACCTTCACCACCAGCCTGGGCGAAGTGGGGAGCACCGAGGTGACCAAGACGACCACCAGTGGGGTGGCTGCAGCCGAGCTGACCTCCCAGGTTCCGGGCACGGCAACGGTTACCGCCACCGCCGGTTCGGTGTCGGACACCGTGGACGTGACGTTCGCACCCGGCCCACCCTATACGGTGACGTTGGAAGCAAACCCGACGAGCATCCTGGTTGGCGGCTTCACCTCAACCCTGACGGCCACCGTGACCGACCAGTTCGATAACCACGTGGCCGACGGGACGGTAGTGACCTTTACCACCAGCCTGGGCGAGGTGGGAAGTACCGAGGTGGCCAGGACGACCACCAGTGGGGTGGCCACGGCTACCCTGACCTCAGGCGATACGGCAGGCGTGGCAGCGATAACGGCAACCGCAGATTCTGAGGTCGCTACGACCGTGGTCACTTTCACCCCCGATGTACCTTACACCATAACATTGGTGGCTTATCCGACGAGCATTCCCATTGGTTGGTTCACCTCGACGATCACAGCCACGGTCAAGGACCAGTACGCCAACATGGTGGCTAACGATACAGCGGTGACCTTTGCTACGGATTTAGGTAGCGTGGGCTCAAGCAGCGTGGTCAAACCCACTGTCAACGGCGTAGCCACTGCTACCTTGACCTCCGGCTTAATCATTGGCACAGCGAATATAACCGCCACCTCGGGTTCGGCAGAGGGGCAAACCCAGGTGACCTTCACTGTCGGGGCGCCGTACACCGTCACCGTGGAATCGTGGCTTCCGACCATCGAAGTGGGGGGGAACACAGCCGCGATCACCGCCACGGTGACGGACATCGGTAGCTACGCGGTGGCCGACGGCACGCCGGTGGTCTTCACCACTGACTTCGGCAGCCTGGGCAGCACCACGGTGACCAAATACACGACTGATGGAGTAGCCGTCGCGACCCTGACCTCGGGAACGACGCCTGGTATAGCCAACATCACCGCCACCGCCGACTCCAGGTTCGGCACGGCGACGGTGAAAATCGCTCCAGGGCCGCCCCATACCGTAGAGGTTACGGCTAATCCAACTTACATCCCTATCGGCGGAGCCACCTCGACTATCACGGCTACGGTGAAAGATCGTTACGGCAACAATGTGACCAATGGAACCAACGTAGACTTTATCACCGCCCTGGGAAACGTATGGCCTCCCTCCGATGCCACGATGGAGGGGAAGGCTGTGACCACACTGACCTCCGGGCTAACCAAGGGTACAGCCAGGGTCACCGCCATTTCTGGCCCAGAAAGTGGGCCGGTTGACGTGATCTTTACCATTGGCCCCCCATTTTTTATCAACGTGGTGGCAGATCCAACGACTATCGGCCTCAATGGGCAAACCTCAAATCTCCAGGCCACGGTAAAGGACATCGGGGGCAATAACGTAGCTGATGGGACGGTGGTGACCTTCACCACGAGCCTGGGAGCTTTGGGAAGTGACACAGTGGTCAAAACCACCACCGGCGGCGTGGCTATGGCCGTTCTGACTTCAGAAACCACTGCGGGCACAGCGGTCATCACCGCCACGGCAGATTCGAAATACCATACCACCCAGGTCGTCTTCAGCCCAGATCCGCCCCACAAAGTGACGGTGACGGCAAATCCGATGGCTATCCCTGCCAACGGGGTATCTACCTCAACGGTTCGGGCTACGGTGACCGATCGGTACGGCAACATGGTGGCTGATGGCATAACCTGTTCCTTCCACACCACCCTGGGAAGCGTATGGCCTCCCTTCGACACCACGCTCGGTGGTGTGGCTGAGACCACTCTGACCTCCAGCGACGATCCTGGCCTGGCTACTGTAACAGCTACCTGTGCGGGTATACAGGGCACGATCCACGTATCGTTCTACCGCTACGCGTTCCAGCTCTATCTACCCGTAATTTTCAAGTCTCGGTAGATGGGAAATTACTAGCGGAGGCGGCTCCCACACCGCCGATTCGTGGGCATGGGAGCCCGCTCTGCTTCAAAATTACCATCTACTGAGTCTGGCTGATTCTCCGTTGCCAGGTACCTGATGAGACCGCTCAAGCTGGTCTCATCACCTATGACTAAAGAAAGCCACCGGGAATCTTCCCGGTGGCTTTTTTGTTGGAGGGGGTGGGATTGTGGTATAATAAAAGCGATTTCTACCAGAGAGCAATTATGCCAGGCTCTCATCACATAGAAAGGACAAGGTATGAAGACCGCGGTCATCATCCCGACCTACAACGAAAGTGACAACATCGAGGCCCTGGCGAAAGACATCTTGGCTCTTCGGCTGGGCTCAGGACAGGCTCTGGGTGACATCACCGAGATCATCATTGACGACAACTCGCCTGATGGCACGGGAGAGATCGCCGATGAACTGGCAAGGGTGAATCCGGGCATCAAAGTCATACATCGCCCCGCCAAGCTGGGCCTGGGCACGGCTTATATCACGGGCTTCAAGGAGGCACTGGCCCTGGGAGCCGATCGCATCGTGACCATGGACGCCGATTTCTCCCACCATCCTCGCTACATACCCGATCTGGTGGCCAAGAGCCAGCACGCTCAACTGGTTATCGGTTCCCGTTACATTGATGGAGGGGGTGCAGTTAATTGGGGTTTGCAGCGGCGGATCCTGAGCAGAGGAGCTAACGCCTTCGCTCGCCTGGTTTTGGGCCTCAAGGCTCACGACTGCACCGCTGGCTTCCGCTGCTATCGCCGGGAGGTGCTGGAGTCCATCGAGCTGGATGAGATTTTCTCCGACGGCTACTCCTTTTTAATTGAAATGCTCTATAGGTGCCAGCGACAGGGTTGGGAGATCGGCGAAGTGCCCATCATCTTCGAGGATAGGCACCACGGGACCTCCAAGATCTCCCGGCGTGAGATCTTCAAGGCCCTCTACACCGTGCTGTGTTTGGGCTGGGAACGCGTTTCTAATCCTCGTCCCCGATGAGCATGGTCAGGGCGAAGCTGACTACGCTTATCACCAGCGCGCCCCAGAAGGCCGGCCAGAAGCCTGCAACGTAAAAGCCTAGCCCAAGCTGCCTCCCCAACCAGGAAGCCAACTGGAGCATCAGGGCGTTGATCACCAGGGTGAAGAGGCCCAGGGTGAGTATAATCAAAGGGCAGGTCAGGAGCTTGAGGATGGGGCGGATCAAGGCGTTCACCAGACCGAAGATGAGGGCCATGACCGCCCATGCCTGCCAGCCCCCAATGACATTTATGCCTTTTACCAGCTCGGCGGCCACGTACAAAGCCACCCCGTTGATCAACCAACGCAATAGCAGTTTCCGCATAACACCTCCCTTCTGAGCATGGGTGCTAGGGTGCAGAGGTGCAGAGATGAACTCTCCCTCGCTCTCGTGCTCCTCGTCTCCCCTGCTCCCTTGCTCAATGCCCGCCGCATCTGGACCTGCGTCCTCTTCTCGATGAAGCCGTATCGCTTGAGGACCTCGATAGCTTCCTGGTGTTCAGCAGGGTGACTGACGGCGACACCCCGCTCCGGATAGCTTCCCAGTATGTTGAGGGCTTTCGTGACCAGCATTTCCTCCAGTTGGCCGCGATAGTCAGGGTGAACCATCAGCTCCAGGCTGTGCTCGCCTCGCCAGCGGGAGGCTTGCACGGTGAGAGTGGCAGCGAAGCGGTCGCCCTCCTCTACCGCCAACCGAAGTTCCTTGTGCCCCGTGGTCAGATCACTTAGCCACCTGGACAACCGCTGGTCTAATCCTACCATAAAATCAGGGGCGCGCAATGGATTGAGCCATTGGGCCTCCTTCGAGGTGGCGGCCAAAGCCAGCGCGTACTCCTCCCGCCACTTGCTGTAGCTCCTTCTGCGCAGCACAAAGCCCTCGGCAGGAGCGAAGGCTACTGGCCTCACCCTTTCCAGACGCAACTCTGTCACGGCAGCGATCTGTTCGAAGCCCAGGTGCTGGTAAAGTTTGCACGCAGGGGCGTTGTCGGCGTAGACCTGGAGGATGGCCCATTTACCACCGTGCTCTCTGGCCAGGTCAATGGCCGCCTGCACCAGATAGTGGGCGATGCCCTGGCCCTGATAATCGGGTCGAACGGCAACGTTGCTGATGAGCCAGCGAGGGGAGTAAGGGCCGACCCTGCCCACGTTGACGTTGCCGACGATGCGGCCTTCCTCCACCCAGACGAAGCCGCGGAAGGTCTCGTGGAACTCAGGGCTGATGCGATCCAGCAACCACAGGAAGGGCCCAAAGTGGCTCATGATTTTCAACTCGCGCAGGGCCTCTCTGCCTTGTCGGGTCAGATTCCCGCCAAATGCTTCCTCCATCAGCGCAGCCAGTTGCCCCATATCGCGGCTGTGGTCCACGGGCCGCAGGCCGCTGAAGCCCTTCCTTTGACGAACGGCTTGAGCTACCATTCACTCCCACCCGATGATCCACGCGCAGAGGCCAGCCAGCACAATGGTGCTGACCACCAGGGCCGCCAGTTGCCTCGGCAGAAGCTCCACATCCCTGGCCGCCCACAGCAACGTAGGCACCATGAACACTGCCAGGACAAACCAGGCTACCAGGCGTGGATGCTGGCTGAAAAATCTTCGCGCAAACATTAACAACCCCCTCCCACTTGATTTTCGATTGCCGATTGCCGATTTTCGATTTAGAAATCGGCAATCGAAAATCGCAAATCGGAAATCCTATCCCACTCCCTTTTCACCTGTCGCCAGGTCTCATCCAGGCTACCGCTGTTGTCAATGACCACGTCGGCCAGGGCCAGCTTGGCTTCTTGAGGTGGCTGGGCTTCGATGCGCTGGCGTGCTTCTTCCTCGCTCAAACCCCGCTGCGCCATCAGGCGGGCCAGTTGCTGCTCCTGGCGACAGGTGACCACCCAGAGGGCGTCGCAGGCGCGATGCATACCGGCCTCGATGAGCTTGATGGCTTCGATCACGATCACAGGCTGTTGGCCATTCTCGATCAATTCCTGGGTGCGGGCGATGACCGCTGGATGCACGATGGCCTCCAGGCGGCGCAAGGCGGCCTCATCGGCGAAGACGATGTCCCCCAGCTTTCTGCGATCAATGCTCCCGTCGGGGCCCAGGATGTCCTCACCGAATTCTCCGACCACCGCCTGCCAAACAGGTGTGCCTCTCCCCATCACCTCGTGAGCCAGAGCATCGGCGTTGATGGCCTTAGCCCCCAGACGCCTCAACATCTCTAGCACCACGCTCTTACCGGTGGCAATGTTGCCCGTCAGGCCGATGACGTACTTCACGCCACCCCTGCCTCTGCCCACTGGGCCAGGAGCCGTTGCAGCTCTTCGTCCACCCTCTGGTATTCCAGCCCCAACTCCCGCAAGCCCTCGACATCCTGGGCCACGCTGGCCGCCACCAACTCCTCGCCCAGGGCTGCCAGCCGCGCCTCCAGGCTAGCGATGTCCTCTTCCAGCTTCGCCCCTTGCTCCCTACCCTTTGCCTCCTGCTTCCTGCCTCTTGCTTCCTGCCTCCTGTCCCTAGTCCCTAGCCCCTTGTCCCTGGTCCCTAGCCCCTTGTCCCTAGTCCCTAGCCCCTTGTCCCTAGTCCCTAGCCCCTTGTCCCTTGCCTCTTGCTCCTTGCTCCTCTGCTCCTGGTAATCAGAAAAGTTGCCGTCGTAGACCTGCAACTCCCCATCTTCGATAGCCCAGACCTGGGTGGCCAGAGCGTTTATCAGGTAGCGGTCGTGGGAAACGAGAAGGATGGTGCCGTCGAAGTCGGTCAGCACTTCCTCCAGGATCTCCTGAGAAGCGATGTCCAGGTGAATGGTGGGCTCGTCCAGGAGCAGGAAGTTGGCTCCCTCCAGGGTCAACTTGGCCAGAGCCAGCCGACTTCGCTCGCCACCTGAGAGGTCGCCTACCAGCTTGAAAACGTCATCACCGGAAAAGAGGAACCGACCCAGGAAGCCACGGGCCTTCTCCAGTGGCAGATTGCGGACTTCGAGGAGCTCGTTCAAGATCGTGTTCTCTTTGTCCAGGCCCTCGTGGCCTTGAGCCAGGTAGCCGAACTTGACGTTGTGGCCGATCTGCGCCAGCCCGGCCAGGGGTGATACCTCCCCGATGACGGTTTTGAGAAAAGTGGTCTTGCCCGAACCGTTGGGCCCCAGCAGGGCTACCCGTTGGCCACGGCGCAGACACAGGTCTGGACAGGTGAACAGAGATGGGCCGGGCTGGTAGCCGATGGTCAGATCCTCGGTGGCGAGGACGAGGTCGCCGCCGCGCAGGTCGGTCCCAATGGAGAGGCTTATCCTTTTGGCCTCGCGGGGACGCTCCAGGCGTGGCAGGCGATCCAGTCTCTTCTGGCGCCCCTGCGCTTCCTTGGTCCGTTGGCCAGCCATGTAACGACGGATGAAATCTTCGGTTTTCTCGATGTACTTCTGTTGGGCCTCGTACTCGGCCAGGCGTCGCTCCATGCGCTCGACTCGCAAAGTCGAATAGCGGCTGTAGTTGCCGGGATAATCCTCCAGACGGCCAAAGGCCAGCTCCCAGACCCTTCCTACTACCTTGTCCAGGAAGTACCGATCGTGGGCCACCACCACCAGGCTGCCTTTCCAATTGGCCAGGTGCTCTTCCAGCCATTGGGTGGCCGCCAGGTCCAGGTGATTGGTAGGCTCGTCCAGGAGGAGCAAGTCTGGCTCGGAGAGGAGCAGCCTGGCCAGCAGGGCTCTAGTCTTCTGGCCGCCGCTGAGGATGCTCAGAGGCTGATGCTGTTCCTCCTCCGGGAAGCCCAAACCGGCCAGTACTTGCTTTATCTTGTTCTCGTATCGGTAGCCGCCCGCCAGCTCAAACGCGTGCAGCTCCTCCCCGTAGCGCTCCAGGGCTCCTTCGCGCTGGGTGGGGTCGGCCATCTGCTGTTCCAGACGGCGCAGCTCGGCCTGCTGAGCCCGCAGGTCGGCAAAGACAGTCAGCATCTCCTCGTAAAGGGTGCGCTGGCTCGACAGCTCTGCCTCTTGTGGCAGGTAGCCGATGCGCAGGCTTCGCGCCCTGTGCACCCGGCCTGCCGTTGGCGTCTCCAGGCCGGCTATGATGCGTAGCAGCGTCGTCTTGCCCGTGCCGTTGCGCCCTACCAGAGCGATCTTATCGCCCCTGGCGATCTGCAGGGAAACGTCCCAGAAGACATCCTGAGCACCGTAAGATTTGGCTAGCTCGTTGGCCGCTACGATAGACATCTCTCGATCAACCTCTTGGCTTCAGTGGGGACAACCAGAATTATACCACATTCTTCCTGCAAAACCAACTTTAAGCCCGGAGGCCGTCCAGCGTTTAAGTAAAGTGGGGGCAACAACCTGTGTGGGGTTGCGCAGCGATTCGCTGGTAGTGGGGAGCCCGCCCTGATCTCGCGGAGTTGGACTCCGCGAGCTGCTCCGTGGTGGGTGGGCCGGTCCCGCAGTACAACTGCGGGACATCGAAAGCGGGGTTTGGCAACAGAGAGCCGGATTCGCTGCGCAAGCCCTGTGCATGCAAGCTTGACAAAGAGGCCGAAACCTGCTATAATGCATTCAGGTGGACAAGGTTTGTCTTTTGGGGACGCGGCAAAACCACAAGTAGTGGGAGGTCGCGAACGTATTACATGTTGCGGGTGTGACGCAGTGGTAGCGTATCTGCTTCCCAAGCAGACTGTCGAGGGTTCGAGTCCCTTCACCCGCTCCAGAAAAACAGCCGGGTGCATTCAAAATGGGTTGTAGGGGCAGGTCTTGCACCCGCCCAGGGCGACCGCAAGGGATCGCCCCTACAACTGGATTCGAATACACCCAAAACAGCCTCTCGGACATGGGGCCCGGGAGGCTGTGTTTTTTGAGCAGCACTTTGCAACGCCACATCTCCAGCCAGTATCCGCTCGCGTCGCCCGTCAGGGGTGCGCAGGACGAGGGCTCCGTCGGTGCCCACTCCCTCGGCCCAGCCCGCCAACACTCCCTGAGGCGTGGCCACTTGCACTTCACACCCCAGGTTAATGAGGCGGGCCACCCACTCCTCGTGGAGCAACTCTCCCCTCCTCAGGGACTTGTACCTGGCCTCGATTCCCTCCAGGATTTTCCACAACAACTCCAGCCGCGAGACCTCCTGACCCAGCTCCTGAGAAAGACTGGTGGCCATATCTCGCAACTCTGGCAGATCGGAGATGTCCAGGTTGACGTTCAGCCCCATCCCCACCACGACGTAGTCGAGGTGCTCACCCGTCGTCCCCGATTCGGTCAGGATGCCGCCTGCCTTCTTGCCCCGAATCAAAATATCGTTGGGCCACTTCAGACCCACGGGCAGGCCGGTGAGTCCCTCGATGGCATCGGCCATGGCCAGGGAGCAGATCATGGTCAATCGTGGGGCCTGGTTGGGAGCGAGATCAGGGCGGAAGAGCAGGGACAGGAGGAGGCTGGTGCCTGGTGGAGCCAACCACTTCCTGCCCAGCCGCCCTCTCCCTGCCGTTTGCTCGTCGGCGACGACCAGCGTGCCTTCCGGCGCGCCCTGGGCAGCCAACTCCTTGAGCGCCTGATTAGTCGAGCCGATGGAGGAGCAGTACACTATGCTCTGGCCGATGAGGTCTGTCTTTAATCCTCGTTTGATGCCTTCAACCGATAGCTCGCTCAAGTTCGGCTTTGCCTCCCAGGTCAAAGTTACCACAAAAAGTGAACAAAGTCAAGCCTTTGACTAGAAAGGCGATTTCTGGTAAACTATAGGGCGAAAGCAAAGGGCAGGAGGATAAGTCCTGCCTTATTCTTTGTCACTATGGTGAAAAGGGTAGAAGCCCAACCGTTCCTTCGATAGGCTCAGGACAGGGTTGGGCGTTGACGGAGCAACAAAGCTTATGACGGCCAATACGATCGGCCTTCTACCCCCCAACTTGAGGCAATTATGCCACCTGAAAGGGGAGAGAAGACATGGAAAGGCTGTGGTCGCCCTGGCGTTTGGAATACATACTGAGCGAGAAGGGCCAGGGGTGTATTTTCTGCGACAAAATCGCCGACGACGATGACCAGGCCAATTACGTCCTCCAGCGGGGCGAGACGTGCTACGTGATGCTGAACCTCTATCCCTACAACAACGGCCACCTGATGGTCAGCCCCTATCGGCACGTGCCAAGCCTGGAGCAGTTGGAAGAAAATGAGCTGACTGAGATGATGCTTTTGCTCAATAAGAGCTTCAAGGCCTTGCGCCGAGCCATGCACCCGGATGGGTTCAACGTGGGGATCAACATCGGCAAGGCAGCGGGGGCGGGAATCGAGGAGCACGTCCACATCCACGTTGTCCCGCGCTGGAAGGCTGATACCAACTTTATGCCTGTCCTCTCCCAGACCCGCGTTATTCCAGAGCTTCTCGACGAGACTTATCGAAGGCTGAAGGCGGCTTGGGAAGAGGGTGAACAAGGAGCGTGGTGATAGCTTGCGATCAAGGCTCAGCTTAGCTTATTTCCGTCTCAAACATCGCCTGATCTGGGCCATAATATACCCTGTCAGAGTGAGGGGGATAAGAAGCATCCCCTCGATTCTTCTAGGTAGCGCTCGTCGCTTTTGGCGTCAGGTTTTTCGACAGCGCGAGACGGTTGAAGAACAAAACACCTGGAATCTTTATCTGGACGTCGCCTGGTTCGGTGTCCTGAGCGGCATCACCTCCACCTTCGTCAGCGTGTTCGCCATTCGCCTGGGGGCCTCCAATACCCTGGTGGGACTGCTGGTCTCCCTCCCCGCGCTGATCAACGTCTTCTGGCTGATCCCCGCGGCGCGGATCATCGAGCGCCAACGACGCCGTCTGCCGATCATCGTGCTGACAGGCTTCCTGCAGCGACTGGGCTACCTGCTCATCGCCCTGATGCCCTTCGTGCTTCGCGCTCATCGGCCAGAGGCACTGGTGGCCCTGGTAGCCCTCACCGCTTTCCCCACAGCCATGGCCAGCGTGGCCTTCACCTCACTGCTCGCAGAGGTGGTGCCCGCTAATGAGCGCGCCCAGGTGGTCAGCATCCGCAACGTGCTCGTGTCCACCGTCAGCACCGTCACGGTGCTCATCAGCGGAAAGCTCCTCGACCTTCTGCCATTCCCCTTGAACTACCAACTGCTCTTCGGTGCCGGCTTCGCTGCCTCTTTGGTCAGCCTTTACCACGTGAGCCACATTCAGGTCGCTGATGTTTCTATAACTGAGCAGCAGGCCCAGCGCAAAGAACCCCCCTTTAGCCACCTCGGTAGCCTGGTGCAACAGGTAATGAGTCAGCGCGATTTCGTGCGCTTTTCTGCCAGTGCCTTCGTGTTCCATTGGGGACTCTATCTGCCCACCGCTCTCTACGTCATCTATCGAGTAAGGAACCTGGGCGCTTCTGATACCTGGATTGGCCTGCTTTCCATGGTGCAGAACGCGGTCACGATATTGGCCTATTTCTATTGGGGAGGAGTAGCCAACCGAAAGGGCAACCGCTTCGTACTGGGTATCTCCAGCTTAGGCCTGATGCTCTTTCCCGTCTTGGCTGGCCTCTCCACCAGGGTCGAACCCTTGCTTATCCCATCCATCACCGCCGGCATCTTTGGAGCAGGGTTCAATCTGTCCTTCTTCAGCACCTCGCTAGAGGTCTGTCCGCAGAAACGACGGCCAAGCTACCTGGCCATCAACACCGCCTTGATCAACGTGGCCGCCTTCCTGGCTCCTCTGCTGGGCACTTTCCTGGCCAACCTCCTGGACATCAGGCTTGTTCTCTTCATCGCTGGGGCTGTGCGTGTGTTAGGAGCAGGTTTCTTTTACCACTTGATTGGCCGTGATGAGGGTGAAACGTCAAACGTGAAACGTGAAACGTCAAACGTCAACGAAATACGCAACACGCAATACGCCCGATTTGGCAAAAACCTTCAAGGAGGAAGTTCAATGAGCAACGAACGCGAGGTCGTTATCGTCAGCGCGGCGCGCACCGCCATCGGCCGTTTCCAGGGTGCGTTGTCCAACGTCCCCGCCCCAGAGCTGGGAGCAGTGGCCATCAAGGCCGCAGTGGAGCGGGCGGGCATTGACCCGCGTTCCATCAACGAGGTGCTGATGGGCAACGTGGTGCAGGCTGGACAGGGCCAGGCCCCCGCTCGCCAGGCCGCCATCAAAGCCGGCCTCCCACCCTCCGTCGGGGCGACGACGGTGAACAAGATCTGCGGCTCAGGATTGAAGACAGTAATGCTGGCGGCGGCGATGATCAAAGCTGGTGACGGCGCGATATTCGTGGCCGGGGGGATGGAGAGCATGAACATGGGGCCTTACGTCCTGCCCGAGGCCCGCTTCGGCTACCGCCTGGGTAACGGCCAACTGGTGGACGCCACGGTCCACGACGGGCTGTGGTGCAGTTTCACCGACCAGCACATGGGCAACTCGGCGGAGTGGATCGCTAGAGAATACGGCCTCACCCGCCAGGAGCTGGACGAATATGCTTACCACAGCCACAAAAAGGCCATCGCTGCCATTGATGCCGGAAAGTTCAAAGAGGAGATTGTGCCAGTGGAGATTCCTCAGCGCAAGGGGCCGCCCATCCTGTTCGACACCGACGAGTGCCCCCGCCGCGATACCTCGCTTGAGGCCCTGGCCAGATTAAAGCCCGCTTTCCAGGAGGATGGCCTGGTGACAGCCGGCAACTCGCCCGGTATCACCGACGGAGCCGCCGCGGTGGTGGTGATGAGCCAGGAGAAGGCCGATCAGTTGGGGATAAAGCCGCTGGCGCGGATCGTCGGCTACGATCAGGCGGCAGTGGAGCCGCTGAAGATCTTCACCGCCCCCATCTTCGCCACCCGCAAGCTGCTGGAGAAAAGCGGCTACGGTCTGGACGATCTCGACCTCATCGAGGCCAACGAGGCCTTTGCCGCCCAGGTGCTGGCCGACGGCAAGGCGTTGGGGTGGGACTGGGACAAGGTCAACGTCAACGGCGGGGCTATCGCCCTGGGCCATCCCATCGGCTGCAGCGGCACCCGCGTGTTGGTCACCCTCATCTACGCTCTGAAGGATCGCGACCTGAGGACCGGCCTGGCCACGCTGTGCCTGGGCGGAGGGGAAGCGGTGGCGATGATCGTGGAAAAATGATCAGGAAATCAGTGTCCTGATTCCCTGATTTCCTGGTCCCTGATTGCCTGACCCAACCCCAACTCCTCCAGCTTCTCCCATCTTGGCTTGCCCGTGGCCCAATCCCAGCTCCTGGCCTGGTAGTACTCCCTGAGCATCAGCTCCAGGTCGGGCACGTGGCCCTGGGTGCCGCCTTCGGAGAGGGGCTGCAAGAGCAATTTGGGCAGCCGGTCGTCGGCACGGGTCAGCCCCAGGCGATTGTTGTAAGCCCGCTTCAGATTCCAGATGCGCTCGCCCACGAGCAACATGTCGTCCGCGGTTACCTCCCAGCCAGTGGCTGCTGCCAGCAGGTCAATATAGCTCTGAGCGGGGGCGTTGGAGAAGTAACACACGATGAGGGCATTGCAGAGGCTGCGCCAGTCCTGATGGCGAGCCACCAGCGGCCCTTTACCTGCATCCTCCAGCCGGTCGGTGAAGGGGATGCCCAGCTCCTCCATCGAGCGCCCGCTCTCCACCCAATACATATCGCTCTGATTGTGGCTGGCGCCGATAGGCGAGGTAGCGTAGACCAGGGCCATAGCCGAGAAGGCACGGGGATCGTGCATACCTGCCTCCAGGCCCTTGACCTGGACGGCCAGCTCTTCCACTCCATACCGCTGACCCAGCCGTAGCGAGCCCTCGGCCAGGGCATCGCCAAAGCCCTCCCGTCGCGCGATCATCCCGATCAGCTCGGCGACCGTGTCCGGATCGCCCCATCGCAGAGCCAGGCCGCCCGTCTCGGCAGGGCCGATGACGCCACTCTCGAACAGATGATGGGCAAAGGCAATGGTGGAGCCAGTGCTGATGGTGTCCAGGCCATAGGCATCGCACAGGTGGCCCAGGTAGGCAACGGCGGGGAGGTCGTCAATGAGCAATATGGTGCCCAGAGCAGCCACGGTCTCGTACTCGGGCCCCTTGGTCTCCGCCAGCTTATACTTCCCCTCCTTCACCTCCACCTCCCGTCCGCAGGCCACAGGGCAGCCGTAGCAGGTGGAGTAGCCGGTGAGGATGGTCTCGGCCATAGTCGAGCCGCTGAGGGCTTCCGCCTCGGGAAATTCCCCCTCGGTAAAATAGCGGTTGGGGGGGCTCCCCAGGAGCATGAGGTAATCGAGAGTTCCGGCTGTTCCCGTGACCCGAAGCGCCTCGGTGAGGGAATCGTCCTTGAGGATGCTCAGCATCTCCCGGACGATGGCTCTGAAACGCTCCTCGTCGGCCAGAGGCACCTGTCCATTGCCGCGCACGGCCACCGCCTTGAGGTTCTTGGAGCCCATCACCGTACCCATGCCGGTTCGGCCTGCAGCCCGCCCTTTATCACTCATGATGGCCGCGTACTTTACCAGGTTCTCACCCGCCGAGCCGATGCAGGCCACTCTGGTCTTAGCGTCGCTCACTTCCTCCCTGATGACTTCCTGAGTCTCGTAGGTGCCCTGGCCCCACAGGTGCTTGGCGTCCCGCAGGGTGGCCTGGCCATCGGCCAGGTGCAGGTAGACCGGTTGCGGCGATTTACCATTGATAATGATGCCATCGTAGCCGGCGAAGCGCATCTCCGGCCCGAAGAAGCCACCGCAATGGGCCTCGCCCCACAGGCCGGTGAGGGGCGAGCGGGCGCAGACCACGAAACGGCCGCACGATGGGGCGCGGGTGCCGGTGAGGGGGCCGGTGATGAAGAACAGCGGATTGGCGGGATGTAGCGGATCGAGGTCAGGGTTCAGCAAGTCATACAGATAACGAGCCGCTAAGCCGCTGCCGCCGATGAACTGCTTGGCATATTCTTCGTTTAGGGGTTCGTCTGCGATGTGGCCGCTGGTCAGGTCAACGACCAGCAGTTTGCCCAGGTAGCCGTTCAAGTCGTCCTCCTTATGGTAAGGGACTAGAGACAAGTGACAAGGGACCAGGCTGATTCCTTGTCCCTAGTCCCTGATCCCTAGTCTCCCATCCCTGATTCTAGAAGTCAACGATCTTGCCCTCATAGGCGTAGCGGAACAGCCGGGCCAACTCCTCTCGATCCGGAATGCGGGCGCTGGTCACGGTGTCGTTCTCGCCGTCCTCGATCATCTTCTGCAGCGCAGCCTCGTAATCCTCACGCAAGATGCCCAGTTCTTTGACCGATGCGGGCTGTTTGATGCGGCGGGCCAGGTCTCGCACGGCCTCGACCAGGCTGGCTGCCCCATCCGCATCGGAAGCGCCGCCCAGTCCTAAAAAACGGGCGATCTCCGCGTAGCGCGCTGGGGCCTGGCGGGCCATGAACTCGATAGTGTAGGGCAAGAAGACCCCCACCGCCCGCCCGTGGGGAACCCCAAACAGCGGGCTCAGGGGGTGTCCCATGGCGTGAGCCAGCGCCCCCATCGAATTGCCGAAGCCCAACCCGGCGATGGTGGCCGCGTTGTGCATCTTCTGGCGAGCCTCGGCGTCCTCTTCATTGGCGACCGCTCGCGGCAGGTAGTCGAATACCAGTTGGATGGCCTTTAGACAAAGGCCGTCGCAGAAATCGTTGGCCCAACTGCTGGTGTAACCCTCGACGGCGTGGGTCAGGGCGTCCATCCCCGTATCGGCGGCGATGTGGGGAGGCAGGGCCTTCACCAAGACGGGATCCACGATGGCCAGGTCGGCCACGTTCTCGCGGGAGCCCAACACGAGCTTCCGCCTCTCCTGGGCATCGGTGAGGACCACCACCCAGGTGACTTCAGCGCCGGTGCCGCTGGTGGTGGGGATGGTGATGAGGCGGGCCTTCTGGCGCAGCCCCAGGGGGATCATGGGATTGATCTCTTCGGGCTCCATGTCGGGCCGCTCGTAGAGCACCCACATCGCTTTGGCCGCGTCCAGGCAGGAGCCGCCCCCCAGGCCGATGATCCAATCGGGGCCGTAGCCGCTCATGGCCGCCGCGCCCCGCTTGACCATCTCAAAAGTGGGGTTGGGCTCCACCTCGGCGAAGGTCTGATACTCCATCCCCGCCGCTTTCAGTTGCCTGGCGACAAGATCAACGAAGCCTAGCCTCACTATGTTCTGATCGGTGACGATGAAGGCCCGCTGGCCTTCGATCTCACTCAGGTAGCTCAGGGCATCTTCGCCAAACACAATCTCCGGACTGGCGAAAAACCACATGGGGCACCTCCTGGCAAGTTTGCAAGTCTGCAAGTTTGCAAGTTTTGCTCACTTGCCACTTGCATACTTGCTCACTCGCTTGGGAACTCCGTCGGGACTCGGGTGCAGCACTCCACCAGTTCCTGGGCGGCCTTGACGTTGCGCATGATCATGGCCATGTTGCCCTTGAGCTTCAGCCTGCGGGTCAGCAGCCCCTGGACGGGGTCCAGTTCCCTGGCGATGACCTTGCGCCAGGAGCTCAACGGCGCGCCCATCCTGAACACCGGGTCCTTCTCTTTCTCATCGGTGACGAGCTTGGCGTCGCGACACTTGCCGTGCCAGAGGTCCATATAGAAGATAGCCGGCTCCGTCATCTCGCCCTCGGGCTCGACGATGAAGTAGAAGTCGCCCTCCCAGTTCCTGGCCGCCTGGGCGTAGGCCTCGCTCTGGTTGAGTTCCTGACAGAGGGCTTTGATCCACTCGTCCGAAAGAAACTTTGGCATTCTCTCCCTCCTCAAAGTTCTGTTATCACTCGCGGCCGGCTCCATGCCGACCCAAGGTTCGTCAGTCAACGAGGCGAGATCTACCGATCGCGAAGAGCTGACGCGCGCCGACGAGAGACGAGCTTCCTGATCTCGTCGGCCACGAAGATCGAGCTGGAAACCAACACGATCATGCCCCAATCCCGCCAACCGAGTGGCACTGTGCCCAGCGCTACCTGCATAAATGGCACGTGTTCAGCCGCGATCTGCAACAAGATCGAGAGCACGATAGCACCGATCAGATACCGGTTGCTGAAGAGCCCTAGTTCGAAAACCGACTTGTCGCGCGAGCGACAGTTGAGCGAGTTAAAGACCTGGAACATAGCAAGCGTGGTGAATGCCATCGTCCGGGCATAGGCCAGGTTGCCGCTGCGGTCGGCCTGGATGAACATCCACAGCGTCCCCATCGCCATAAACAGCGCCACGTAGACAGTGTTGAGTAGAATCTCACGGTTGATGATGCGCGTATTCGGGTGGCGAGGCGGCTCGTCCATCACGTCGCCTTCCTTCGGCTCCAGGGCAATCGTAATGTCCAGGATGCCGTCGGTCACCAGGTTCACCCACAGGATCTGCACCGGGGTGATAGGCAGGCCATAGCCCGGTAGGAACGCCAGCGCGCTCACCAAAGTCAGGTCTTCGCCGATATTGGTCGCCAGGAGGAACTTGACCACCTTGCGCACGTTCTGAAAGACGACCCGTCCCTCCTCGATCGCGTTGACGATGCTGGCAAAGTTGTCGTCGGTCAACACCGTCTCGGCCGTCTCCTTGGTCACGTCGGTGCCGGTGATGCCCATCGCCACGCCGATCTCGGCGGCCTGTAAGGCCGGAGCGTCGTTGACGCCGTCGCCCGTCATCGCCACCACGTGCCCCTTTCGCCGCAGCGACTCGACGATGCGGTGCTTGTGCTGCGGAGAGACGCGGGCAAAGACCGCCACCTGCTCGATCACATCGTCCAGCTCGTCGTCGCTCATACCCTCCACGTCGGGGCCGGTGAACACCTTGCCGTCGCCGTCGAGGATGCCGACCTGGCGCGCGATCGCTTCCCCGGTCAGCTTGTGGTCGCCCGTGGCCATGATGACGCGGACGCCGGCGCGCTTGCAGCGCGCCACCGCTTCGGGCACCTCGGGGCGCGGCGGATCAATCATCCCCACCAACCCGGCAAAGACCAGCTCTACGTCGTGGCCATATTCGAGGTCTTCCTTGAACCGCTCCACCTCGTCCGGCGCAATGACCTTGTAGGCCAGCCCCAACACCCGCAGGGCCTCGCTCGCCATGCGGTGGTTCTCGGCCAGGAGGTGCTCGCGGTCCTCGTCCCCCAGCGCCCGCGCCGCGCCGTTCTCGCGGATCTGGGGGCAGAGCTCGAGCACCGTCTCTGGCGCGCCCTTGACCATCACCCACACCTCGTCCTCGGCCGTGTGGTTAAACGTCGCCATGAACCTGGTCTGGGAGCTAAACGGGAGTTCGTCTATGCGGCGAAAGCGATCCTCCAGCGCCTCTTTGTGCTGACCGGCTTTGGCCGTCGCCACCACCAGCGCCCCCTCGGTAGGGTCGCCACGGATCTCCCAATCATAGTCGTCGCCTCGACGGTGCTGCACCAGGCGGGCGTTGTTGCACAGCGCGCCGATGTGCAGGGCTATGCGGACGTCGGGGTCAGAGGTGGGATCGAAATGCTCGCCGTCCCGTTCAAAGCGCCCCTTGGGTGCAAAGCCGACGCCGGTCACGTGGATGGTTTTCCCTCCCGCCATCACCTGCTGCACCGTCATCTGGTTGGTGGTAAGGGTGCCGGTCTTGTCGGTGCAGATGACGGTGGCCGCACCCAGCGTATCAACCGCCGGCAGGCGGCGAATGATGGCGTTGCGGCGAGCCATGCGGTTGACGCCCACCGCCAGGGTGATGCTCATCACCGCCGGCAGCCCCTCGGGAATCGAGGAAACAGCCGAGGCCAGCGCGAATAGGAAGATTTCCTGCCACTCCAGCCCACGAATTAATCCCAGGATCAGCGTCGCCGTAGCCACACTCAGAGCCAGCAGTCCCAACTTCTTGCCCAGATCGAGGGTCTGCTTCTGCAATGGCGATTCGACCTTTTCCGTCTCCTGGATCAGCGTGGCAATCTTGCCCATCTCGGTCTGTGCACCGGTGGCGTAGACCACCGCCCGGCCGCGCCCGTTGGTGACGATGGTGCCGCCGTAGACCAGGTTGATACGCTCGGCGGTGGGCAGATCGCCCTCCAACGGCTCGACGGTCTTGCGCACAGGGACCGATTCGCCGGTGAGCATGGCCTCGTCAATCTCCAGATTAATCGCCGCAAGGACTCGGGCGTCGGCCGGCACTTTATCTCCGGCATCCAACAGGATGACGTCCCCGGGCACAATCTGCACTGCCGGGACGCGCATCTCGATGCAGTCTCCCTCGTCCGGGCAATCGCGAAACACTTCGGCTTCGGGCGCGGCCTGGGATTTCAGGGCTTGGAGGGCCTCCTCCGCCCGGTATTCCTGGAAAAAGCCGATCAACGTGTTTACCACAATGACGACCGCGATCACGACCGCGTCGATCATCTTGCCGGCAACCAGCGAGATCAGGGCCGCTATAAGCAGCACGAACACCAGCGGGTTCTTAACCTGGGCCCAGAGAATCTCGAGCTTGCTGACTCCGTCGGCACTTTCGATCTCGTTCGGCCCGTATTTTTCCAGCCGGCGTTCGATCTCGGCCGGGCTCAAGCCTCGAGGATTGGACTCGAGGATATTGAACGTCTCTTCAATCTCTAACGTGTGCCACGCTTGTTCCATAGGCATCAACTCTCTTCTTAATTGGCTTCCTCGGTCTGGCTACTCAGGCCAGCGAGGACGTGTCTCCATCTGCTACAGAGGGGCGTCCTCGCCCGTTCCAGGTGCCTCTCACCGCCCAAGGCGGGGCGGGGACGCCCTTGGCAGCAGGGGATCTTCTTCGGCTTCTATCCGGTCGAGCGTCTACGAAGCGGGCTTCTCTGCGTGTGCCTGGCGGGCGTTGGCCACCAATGGCTGTACCAGGTTCACGAACTCGGTCGGGATGACGAACTTGGTCGCTTCGCCCTCGCCCAGCACCTTGAGCGCCTCCAGGTACTGGAGTGTCATGGTCTTGCTGTCGACGCCCTGGGCCACCTTGTAGATCTCGTTCAGCGCCAGGGCGAAGCCCTCGGCGCGCAGGATCGAGGCCTGCCGGTCGCCCTCCGACTGGAGGATCGTCGCCTGCCTATCGCCCTCAGCCTTGAGGATCACAGCCTGTTTTTCGCCCTCGGCCACAGCTATGGCCGCCTCACGCTTGCCGTTCGCCTCGGCCACCATGGCGCGACGGTTGCGCTCGGCCGCCATCTGGCGCGTCATGGCCTCTTCGATCTGGCGCGGCGGGACGACCTCGCGGATCTCGACCGCCATCACCCGGATGCCCCAGCGGTCGGTGACGTCGTCCAGCTTTTCGTGCAGGATACGGTTGATCTCGTCTCGCTTGGAGAGCACGTCGTCCAGGTCCATCGCGCCGACCGTCGCGCGCAGGGTGGTGATCGCCAGGCCGCGCGCCGCGCCCGTGAAGTTCTCCACCTCCAGCACGCTCCGCATAGGGTCTATCACCTTGTCATAGACCAAAAAGTCAATCGAGACCGAAGCGTTGTCGGCGGTGATGCAGGTCTGGGGCGGCACGTCGAAATAGACCTCCCGCAGGTCCACCACCATCCCGCGATCTACGAACGGGATGAGAAAGACCAGCCCCGGCCCCTTTTCCCCCACACACCGTCCCAGGCGAAAGACGACCAGCCGGCGGTATTCGGGCACGATGCGGACGGCCATGGCCAGCAAGATCAACGCCAGCACCAACAGGAACCCTACTATGAAAAGCTCCATTCTACACCTCCTTGGTAATTTATGGCAGACTCTCGGAGTCTGCTGCCAACGGCACAACTTGCAAATGTACGCCCACGATACCGGTCACGCGCACGGGATCGCCGGCTCGAATTGCCCCTGCTACGGTTACAGCACTCCACCCCTCCAGGCCCACGCGCACCTGCCCCGCCGGCGCCAGGTCGGTCAGCGCGACGCCCTGCTGCCCGATCAGCCGCTGCGCGCCCGCCCGAACCGGCAGGCGGTTGGCGGCGATAATGGCCCGCAGCACCAGGATGCTGAAAGCGACCATGCCGAGGGCCATCACGGCGATCAACCAGGGACTCACCCACACGCTGGGCATAGCCGGGGAGGTGGGGGTGAAGGGCGCGAAGAGCAACAGCGACCCCAGGACAAAGGGCACCAGCCCCGCAACCGTGACCACCGCCTCGGTGTCGGTGAGCAGACCGACGACGAAAAAGACGACAGAGAGAGCCAGCAGCCCGATGGCGGCCCAGTTCACCGGCAGATTGCCCAGGGCCATGAAGGCCACGATGTAGGCGACGACAGCTCCCACCCCCGCCACGCTCAGCCCCGGATCGGATAACTCGGCCAGCAGCAACAAGGTGCCCAACGAAAGCAGCAGGTAGGCGATGTTCGGCTCGGTGATGACGTGAAAGAAGCGCTCGATCAGGTTCATCGGTTGCGCCAGCACAGCGGCTCTGTCCGTCTGCAGCGTCGTTGCGGCGACCTGTCGCCCGTCCAACAGGCGCAACAGATCGTCCAGGTTCCTGGCCAGCAGGTCAATCACGTTCAGCTCCAGCGCTTCGTCGGCGGTGACGGAGAGGTTCTCCCGCACCGCTCGCTCGGCCCAATCGGCGTTCCGCCCCCGAGTCGTGGCCACGCTGCGCACCAACGCGGTCGCGTCGCTGATCATTTTCTCGTCCATCACCTCGCTGATGTCCACGCCCAGCGGCACGGGATGGGCCGCGCCGACGTGGGTCGCGGGGGCCATCGCCGCCACGTCGGCGGCCAACAGAATAAACATCCCGGCCGAGGTCGCGCGCGCCCCGCCCGGCGTCACGTAGACGATCGTAGGCAACGACGCGTTGAGCAACATCTGGACAATTTCGCGCATGGCCGATTCCAGCCCACCGGGCGTGTCGAGGGTGATGATGACGGCCTGCGCGCCGCGCTGTTCCGCCAGCCGCAGCCCGCGTTCGAGATAGCGAACCGAGAAGGGGTTGATCACGCCGTCCAGTTTGAGCAACATCACCGGCCTGCCCACCGCGCTAACGGCCGGGGAAAAGATGGTCAATAACAAAACGAGCAGCAAAAACAGCCCCCAATTCCGTCTCATGATTCTTTCTCCCTCTCGTTTCCTGGCGTGAGATTGTTCACGGCACCATCGGTGCGATCAATACGGGGCGGGAGGTGCTGCGCACGATCTGCGAAGCAAAATCCGTCCAGCGCGACCGGGCGGGATGTTGCCAGGCCGGCGCGCCGATGACGATCAGGTCGTAATCGCCCGCTTCCGCCTCGGCAGCGATGTCCGCAACCCGCCCCTCCGGCCTCTGCCCCGTGATTTTCGTCTCCGCCGCCACCCCCAGCGTGTCCAGGACGGCTTGCGCCGCGGCCATGTGCTGTTCGGCGCGGGCACGCTCCCAGGGCGCAGCACCAGGCCGGACGACGTGGAACACGGTCACGGCGGCGCGGGTACGGCGCGCGACTCGCCCGCCGAAGCGCACGTCCGTCTTGCCCGGCTCGCCTACCGCCGTGCAGATAAGCACCCGCGCGATTTGCGGGCGTGTTTCTTGCACCAGCAACACCGGCGTCTCCGTCCGCTTCAGAATCTGCTGCGCCACAGAGCCTAAGCCGTCTCTCCCCCGGCCCAAAACCACCAGTTCGTAATCGCCCTCCTGGGCCTCGGCCAGCACCTCGGCGGCGATGGCCCCTTGCCGCACCCTGGTCGTCAGGCGCGGCGAGGGCCCGCCGGGCCAGCGCCGGCGCAGCTCCTCCAGCGTCTCCCGCGCGGCGGCCACCTGCTCGGCTTCAGCCACGGCCAGGAGCGTCGTCGGGCCGCTGGCAGCGCGCGCCAACAGCGCGCCGAAAGCGGCGGCGGCCTGCCCGCCCGGCGTCTCGGCGTAAGCGATGAGGAGCTTCAAACCGCTGGGTTCGAGGACGTGATAGCGGCGCAGGCCCACCCAGACGTGATCCCCAGGCGCGGGCCGCGTTAGCGCGACGGCGCGGTCGCTGGTCTGGATGGCTTCGATGTAGAAGACGCGGCGGCCATAGGGCGGCGGCGGCCAGAGCGAGCGCACGCCCTCGAAGCCGTGCATTTCCAGGCGCAGGCGTTGCTGCGAGCCGCTGAAGATCTCGTCACACACGCGGGCCTCGCCCAGCGTGTGGATGTCGCTCCCCTCAGCGGGCGGCGCGGCGCCGACGTAGACCGTCTCCGGGCGGAAGAGCAGGCGGACGGGCGTGTCTTCCTCGTGCGGGGGCGCGCCGGGCGGCAGCGGCAGCGAGACCGCGCCCAGCTTGATCTGCCCCTGCTCCATGCGCCCCACCAGCACATTGCCGCCGCCCACAAACGTCGCCGCGAACTCGGTGCGCGGCTGGTGATAGAGGGCCTGCGGCGTGTTCACCTCCATCAGAAAGCCGCGCTCGATCACGCCGATGCGGTCGGCCAGCTCGAAGGCTTCTTCCTGGTCGTGGGTGACGAGGATCGTCGTCACGTCCAACTCACGTTGAATCTCCTTGAAGCTCTGGCGCAACTCCGCGCGGATCTTGACGTCCAGCGCGCTGAACGGTTCGTCCAGTAGCAGCACCTCGGGTTCGTAGGCCAACGCGCGCGCCACGGCTACGCGCTGCTGCTGTCCGCCGGAGAGCTGATCGGGGAAGCGGTCGCCCAGACCGCCCAGGCCCACCAGGTCGAGCAACTCCGTGCTGCGCTGGTGCCGTGCAGCGCGGCCGACGCCTCGGATGCGCAGGCCAAACTCCACGTTTTCCGTCACGGTCATGTGGCGAAAGACCGAATAGTTCTGAAAGACGAAACCGGTCCCGCGTGCCTGAGGCGGCAAGTGGGTCACGTCGCGCCCGTTGATCTCGATGCGCCCGCTGGCAGGTGGCGTCAGCCCGGCGATCATGCGCAGGATGGTGCTTTTGCCGCTCCCGCTGCCGCCCAGGAGCACGAACAGTTCGCCATCATTGATTTCCAGCGAAACGCGATTGACGACGACGTTGGTGCCGTAACGCGCGGTCAGGTCGCTCAGGATGATGGACATCAGCTCGCCCTCCGGTTGCGTTGTTGCGTGACCCGTTGCAGGAGCATGAAGATCACAAACGAGGTCAGCGCCAGCACGGCGGCGACGGCGTTGGCCGTCTCGATGTTGCCCGCCTCGAACTGGGCGAAGATGTAGAGCGGCGCTGTCTGCGTCCGCAGGCGCAGGTTACCGCTCACCATGACCGTCGCGCCGAACTCGCCCAGCGAGTGCGCGAAGGTCAGTAACAGGCCGGAGAAGAGGCCGCCGCGCAGCGCCGGCAGGATGACGTAGCGGAAGGTCTGCCAGCGGCTCGCGCCGATGGTGTAGGCCGCTTCTTCGTAGGTCGTCTCGAGCTCGTCCAGCACGGGCTTGACCGCGCCCAGCATGTAGGGGAAGGTGACGAACAGGTGCGCCAGCAGCACCCCCGCCGGGGCGAACATCGGCTGAATGCCCAACGGGTCGAGAAACTGGCCCAGCAGGCCAATCGGCCCCCACAGCAGCAGCAGCGACGTGCCGACGACGACGGTAGGGATGGCAACGGGCAGGTTGACGACGATGTTCAGCGTCTCGCGCCCGCGAAAGCGGTATTTAGAGAGGACGTAGGCCGCGAAGGTGCCCAGGATGCCGTTGACCAGGGCCGCGCCGAAAGCGGTGAGCAACGAGAAGCGCAGCGCAAATTGGGCATCGGGCTGGCTCAGGGTTTGGAAGAGGCCCGGAAGGCCGGCGTGGCCTGCGAAGACGAAGATGGCTCCCAGCGGCATCAGCAACAGGGGCAACAGGGTTAGGATCAACAGCAGCGGCGGCAACACCGTCGCTCTGGGTTTGGAATTTGGAT
>VGOG01000011.1 GCA_016875995.1 Chloroflexota bacterium | reverse complement strand
CGACGTCCTGAGCGAGGGCCTCAACCTGCAGGACGCCAACCACGTCGTCAATTACGACCTGCATTGGAACCCCATCCGCCTCATCCAGCGCGTGGGCCGCGTGGACCGCATCGGCACTGAGCACGATACGATCTATGCCTACAACTTCCTCCCTGAGACCGGCCTGGAGCGCGAGCTGGGCATCGAGCAACGTCTGGAGCGCCGCATCGCCGACATCCACCGCACCATCGGCGAGGATGCCCCTGTGCTGCACAAGAGCGAGCAGATCAACGAGGAGGCCATGTACGCCATCTATCGGGGCGATCCCAGCGTCCTGGACGACGAGCCTGAGCCCGACATCTTCAGCCTGCTGGAGGCCGAAGAGCTCATCCGCCAACTGCAGCGCACCGACCCCGACCGCTTTCAGGAGATCGCCACCATGCCCGACGGCGTCCGCAGCGCGCGCCAGTCCGTTGGTGAACCTGGCCTGTTCGTCTTCTGCCAGGCCGGCAGCTATCAGCGCCTCTACCTGGTTGATGAACGGGGCCATCGCACGGCGGATCCTCAGCAGGCCATCCGCGCCATCCGCTGCGAGGAGGACGAGCCCACCCTGGCGCTGCCCGTTGGCATTAACGAGCGCATCGCCGCCGTCAAGCGCGACTTCGACGCCGAGGTGCGGGCTCGCGAGGCCGAGATCCGCCACAGGGTGGGCGCCGCCCTGGGTCGCGACTACGCCCTGGCCGAACTGCGCCTCATCTTCGATGCTGAGGAGGACCCAGAGGAGAAAGCTCGGCTGGCTTTCCTGTCCGAGATCTTAAGCACCGTCCCCTTGACCGCTCGTGCCCATCGTGAGCTCAACAACCTGCGGCGCAGCCAGATCACCGGCCAGGCTCTGATCGAGCAACTATTGCGCATCGTGCGGGACTACAACCTGGAGGAAACTCACCGCACCGTTGTTGATCGAGCCGAGGAAGCGCCGTTGATTCCGCGCATCATCTGTAGCGAGGCACTGTTGTAGCGGTAGGGCAAAGGAACGAGGGGAGAGTTCTACCCTCTGGCCCGAAGACCGTGGTGCATTGCCAACCGCGCATGTAGGGGCACACAAACGCCGGTGCGTAGCCTGTCTTCGGGGTCCATCTCCTGATTGCGGAGGAGTTGGCGGACGGCCTCGATGACCGAGGCCAATTCCCGACGGCGGCGGTTAAAGCGGCTGTCTTCCAAGAGCCTGGGGAAAAGATAGAGATAATGTTGCCGGATAAAGGACATCGTGCGGCTGAAGCACGGTCCGTTAGTGCCCGTCCTTCGGAGTCCTCCCGCGAGGGTTGCGCAGATGAGAAAGGAGCCAAGCATGCACTCGATACAGGAAGACATGGAGGAGTTGCGGGGGCAACTCGGAAAAGGATCGATTCAGAAGGCGTACAGAGCACTACTCTCTTACATGATGGGTTTGCGAACGCACTTCAACAACAGCTACGCGGGTTTCGCCGTATCTGGTCTCTATCAGGGGTATATGGACATGACTTACTTTGCCCTCGTTCCGCCGTCGCTCAAGCATCGCGGCCTAAAAATCGCAATCGTCTTCAACTACGACGCATTCAGATTCGAAGCTTGGCTGGCGGGAAGCAACCGGAAGGTTCAGCGGCAGTATTGGGAGTTGTTCAAAGACAGCCAGTGGCCCGAGTACCGTGTTGTCACGCCAGCGAAAGGTATCGACTCGATTCTTGAATGCGACCTGGCCACAGATTTCGACCTCAACGACTCAGACGCTTTGACCGCGTCCATCGAAAAAGCCACGGTCGCGTTCATCGACGACATTGAGAGGTTCCTCGCTGAACACGAGCCTCTTGAACAGGCTGGGCCGCGTGATTGAGCGATGCACTGACACGGGCTGACAATACTGGGCGGCCTAACCCCCGCTGCAGGCGACGCCGCTTCGCGGCCTTGTATCGCGGTTTGATTTGGTTATGTTTCAAACCTTCATGAGCCAAGCCCCCCAACAGGCGCAAGCCTGGGGCGGCATGGTACAAGGACTTGCTCAAGCCAGCGCGCTGGACAAGAAAACGGCGGCTCTGGCATACCTGGCTGTGTTGGCGGCTTTGCGATTGGAAAGCGGTATCCCCTTTCATGTCCAAGTCGCCAAGCAAGCGGGCGCAACGCGCGAGGAAGTCATTAGCGCCATCCTGATTGGCTTGCCGGCGGCCGGACATGGCGTAACGCAGGTCTTGCCCGTGGCGTTGGCAGCTTTCGATACGGATTGAGCGCCCCAAGTCCTGTGTGGTTTCCGCCAGCACGGTCATGGCCGAAGCCATCCTGCTTTCAGTGGGGCGTCACCTCGGGTCGCGGGGTGCGGCGATCAGGGCGGGCATGGGCGCTGACAAGGCCGCAGGCTCTCAGCAACCGTGAACCTGACGATCCTGCCGATCAAGTCCCATGGCGTCAGAGCGGCACAGAGACTACCGGATTCTGATTACCATTTTCATTCACCCAGGAGACGTATGGAAAATCTCATCTCAAGAAATCCAGCTACGGGGGAGGAACTGGGGAGGGCGCCGGTCTGCACCCCCGAACAGGTTCAGGCGGCAGTGACGGCCGCCCGGGCGGCGCAGGCCGCATGGGGGGATCTGACCGTCCGCCAGCGAATGCACGAACTGAAAAGGCTCAGCCGGGTGCTGGTGGAACAGGCCGATGCCATCGCCCGGCTCATCGTCGCCGAACAGGGCAAGAACCAGGTGGAGGCCTACGGCGAGGTGGTCACCGCCCTGGAGCTGCTGCACTTTTACCGCGGCCATGCGGCGGGCATCCTGCGCACGCGTACGGTCTCGCCGCGCCTGGGGGTGCTGCGCTCCAACCGCATCGTCGCCCGCCCGCGCGGCGTGGTCGGGATCATCTCGCCCTGGAACTATCCGCTCGCCCTGAGCATGGAACCGCTGATCGCCGCCCTGGCCGCCGGGAATGCCGCCGTGCTGAAGCCCTCGGAATACACCCCGCTGGTTGGCCTGAAGGTCGGCGAGCTGGCGCGGCTGGCCGGGCTGCCGCAGGGGCTGGTCCAGGTAGTGACCGGCGACGCCTCCACCGGGCGGGCGCTGATCGCTGCCGGGATCGACAAGCTGGTCTTCACCGGCAGCGCCGCCAACGGGCGCAAGGTGGCCGCCCTGGCCGGCGAGCACCTCGTCCCGCTGACGCTCGAGCTGGGCGGCAAGGACGCGGCCATCGTCCTGGCGGACGCCGACCTCGACAAGGCCGCCGCGGGCATCCTGTGGGGCGCGCTGCTCAACGCCGGTCAGGCCTGCCTGGCCGTCGAGCGCGTCTACGTCGAGGAGGCGGCAGCCGCGGCCTTCATCGAAAAACTGACGGCGAAGGCGGCCCGCCTGCGCACCGGCCCGGCGATGGACCCGACCAACGAGGTCTGCGCCATCACCACCGAGGCGCAGATGAACGTCCTGAAACAGCAGGTGGCCGAGGCCAGGCAGATGGGCGCCAGAGTGCTGCTGGGCGGGGATCCGCTCCCCGGTGCGGGTCGCTTCTTCCCGCCGACCATCATCGTTGACGTCAGCGAGGAGATGGCCGTCATGCGCGAGGAGACCTTCGGCCCGCTCATCGCAATCCGAAGAGTGAAGGATGTCGAAGAAGCCATCCGCCTGACCAATGCCAGCGCCTACGGCCTGACCGCCAGCCTGTGGACGCGTGACGTGGCCCGCGGCCGCCGTCTGCTGACCCGGCTGGAGGTGGGAGACGCGGCGCTCAACGACCACGGCACCTCCACCGGCTACGCCGAGGTCGGCTGGGGTGGACGCAAGGCCAGCGGCTACGGCAAGACGCGCGGCGCCGAGGGCCTGCGCGAGATGGTCGTCTGGCAGCACATCTCCTGGCCGCGCCTGGGCGGGCAGATGATGGGCTTCCCCTATTCGGCAAAGAAAGTGGAATTCGTGCGCACGTTGATCAAGGTCCTGTTCGGCAACTGGAAGGAACGGCTTAGCCTCTTCAGGAGGCACGGATAAAGGGCCGAACGGTTATACCGATCCAGACAGGAGATGACATGTCAAAGTATCTGATGGGATTGGACGTCGGTGGCGGCGGGGGACGCTGCCTGCTGGTCAACGCCGCCACGGGGGAAATCACCAGCGTCTTCCGGCCCTGGAGCCTGCCGCCCGAGCCGGAGGCCGGCGGTTTTGCCTTCAGGCTGGATACCGACCTGGTCTGGCGGACGCTGGGCGAGTGCGCCAGGGCTGTCCTGCTCCAGGCCGGGATCGAACCGGCCCAGGTGGCCGGCGTGGCCGCCGCCTCCATGCGCCACAGCCTGGTGGCGATCGCTAAAAAGGGACGGGTGCTGCTGGCGGCACCCAACCGCGATACGCGCGCGGTTGACCAGGGCATGGACCTGGCGATGGAGCGCGGCGAGGAGATCTACAAGATCACGGGACATTACCCCAACCCGGTCTTCATGGCCGCCCGCCTGATGTGGCTGAAGGAAGTCCGCCCGGAGAAGTACAAGGAGCTGCATGCCGCCCTGGCGATCAGCGACTGGGTCGGCTACATGCTGAGCGGCGAGCTGGCCTCCGAGCCGGCCCAGGCGGCCGAGAGCCTGCTGTTCGACCTGAAATCCCGCAAGTGGGCCTCGGCCCTGATCAAGTCCCTGGGCCTGTCCGAGAAGGTCCTGCCGCCGCTCCAGCCGGCCGGCAGCCGACTCGGCAAGCTGACCAGGGAGGCCGCCGCCAACCTGGGGCTACATCCCGGCATCCCGGTGGCGGTCGGCGGGCCGGACACGCAGTGCGGCCTGCTTGGCTCAGGCGTGGTTGCCTCCGGCCAGGTGGGTGTGATTGCCGGCACTACCACCTCGGTCCAAATGGCGGTCGAAAAGCTGACCATTGACCCGGAAATGCGCATCTGGACCGGCCTGCACGTCATCCCCGGCCTGTACGTGCTCGAGACGAACGCCGGGCAGATGGGCTTCACCCTGGAATGGGTGGCACGCCTGCTCCACGCCGAGGCGCCCAACCCGGTCGCCCGCCTGGCGGCCGAGGCGGAGGCCTCTGTTCCCGGCGCACACAGCATCCATTCGACCATCGGGGCGACGGTCTTCAACGCCTCGGCGCTCGAGCCCCCGGTCGACAACCTGACTTTCTCCTCGCTCATCGCCCGCCTGGGCGACGAGGGCCGGGCCGACGTGGGGCGCGCCGTCCTGGAAGGCATGGCTTACGCCGTGCGCGCCAACCTGGACCAGATCGCGCAGCTCTCCGGCCAAAAGCCCGGCGAGGTCTGCCTGGGCGGCGGGATCACCCGCTCGACCTTCTGGACGGCGACCATCGCCAATTTGCTCAACTGCCGGGTGCGGGTGGCCGCCTCGGCGGAAGCCACGGCCCTGGGGGCAGCTATCTGCGCCGGTGTGGCCGCCGGTCTCTTCCCCAACCTGGCGGCGGGCGCCAAGGCCCTGGCCCGCCCGGCACGCGAGCACCAGCCCGACCCGCAGCTCTCGTCCACCTACCAGGCGCTGTACGCCGACTGGCAGTCGCTGCGCCAGGAGCGCCGCCCAGCCGACAGTGCGGCCGCCACGCAGATCACCCAGGTCATGCTTTCCGGGACGCTGGCCGGCGAGGGCGGATCGGCGGCGGCTTCCTTCCGCCCGAAGATCTACATCGCCGCCGAGGTGGATGAGCTGGCCCTGAAGCAGTTGGGCGAGATCGGCGAGGTGACCTACAAACCCTATCGCACCGAAGGCATCTTATTGACCGGCGACGACCTGGTCAAGGCACTGCAAGGCTACCAGGTGTTCGTGACCGAGGTGGACATCGTTGACGCCGCCTGCCTGCTCAAGCTGCCCGACCTGCGTCTGGTGGTGGTCTGCCGCGGCAACCCGGTCAACGTGGATATCGAAGCCTGCACGGCGGCCGGCGTGCCGGTCGCCAATACACCCGCCCGCAACGCGGACGCAGTCGCCGACCTGACGCTGGGGTTCCTGCTTATGCTGGCCCGCCGGCTGCAGGGTGCTTCGTCCTTCCTGCGCCAGCCTGGCGGGGAGGCCGGCGACCTGGGCCGCCTGGGCCAGGCCCACGAAGAGTTCCTGGGGGTTGAGCTGTGGCGCAAGACGATCGGCCTGATCGGCGGCGGCGCCGTCGGCCGCAAGGTGGCCGCCCGGCTCCTGCCCTTCGGGGCGCGTGTGCTGCTTTTCGATCCGTTCGTCAGCGCCGAAGGAGCCGCCCTGATGGGCGCCGAGAAGGTCTCCTTCGAGCGCCTGCTGGCCGAGAGCGACTTCGTCAGCCTGCACGCTGCGGTCACGGATGAGACCCGGGGCATGCTGAACGCGGCCGCCTTCGAGCGCATGAAGCCGGGCGCCTTCCTGGTCAACACTGCCCGGGCGGCGCTGATCAACCAGGAGGCGCTGCTCTCCGCGCTGCAGTCCGGCAAGCTGGGCGGCTTCGCCACGGATGTCTTCCCGGTCGAGCCGCCGGGCGCCGACGATCCACTGCTGGCTTTCCCCAATGTGATCGCCACCCCGCACGTGGCCGGCAACACCCAGGAGGTGGCCGCCCACCAGGGCGAGATCATCTACAACGAGATCAAGCTGCTGCTGGCCGGCCAGCGCCCGAAGTACATCCTCAACCCGGCCGCCCTCGAATCATTCAGTTGGCTGGGGGCCCGCCGGATGGACGAGGCCAGGCTGCAGGAGCGCGCCGCTGGCCCTGGCCCAGGCGCGACTGACCTGGACGTGGCCGCCCAGAAGGAAAAGGCCGCTGAAACCCGGGCCGCTCCCCTACCCGCCGCCGTCCCGCAGCCGGCGGTGCTGACCGAAAAGGTTCCAAGCATGGACACGAATACCGTACGCCAGAAAATGACCGCCATTCTAAAGAAATTCACCACTCGCATCGCCGCAGACAAGGAGATGGCCAGCTTTGCCAGGGGAAAGAGCGAGGCGCGTGCCAGGGTTGGTGATCCCGGTCACCTGACGCAATCAGGTGTCCCGGCCGCGCCTGCCGCCGCGCCAGCCACTTCGGCCCCTCTCCCATCCACCCTGGCCGCGGTCGCCGCTCAGGCGGTCCCCGCCGCGCATAGCGCCGGCCGCCAGAAGATGGTCGCCATCCTGAAAGAGTTCACGGCTGCAATCACCGCCGACCCGGCGATGGCCAGCTTTGCCAGGGGCAAGAACGTGGTCTTCCTGTTTACCGTGAAGGACATAGACCAGGCGTTCTTCCTGAGCTTCATTGACGGCCAGGTAGACGCCGGGCTGGGCAATCCGCCGCGTGAGCCGGACGTCAGGCTCAAGATGGCCGCCGACATCCTGGATGGGATGTTCACCGGCCGGGTCAATGCCACCAAGGCTGCTACGAGTGGCAAGCTTTCCTTCTCCGGCGACACCGGCAAGGCCATGGCCTTCATGCGCATCCAGGGCAACATGTCTCGCCTATACAGCGAGGCGCGTGCCAGGGTCGGTGATCCGGGCGACCTGACCAAGATTGCCGCCGCTCCGGCCCCTGCCGCCGCGCCTGCCCCGGCTGTCGGGCAAACGGTCGTATATGCACCGGCCGTAGCCGCTGTACCCAGGGCCAACGACGTGCGCGACCAGATCTTGCAGGTCGCCAACGAGCTGTATGCCAAGGGGTTGATCACCTCCACCGGCGGCAATATCAGCGCCCGCTGCGACGACAACCCGAACGAGATCTGGATCACCCCCAATGCCATCTTCAAGGGCGACCTGCATCTAGACGTGTTGGTGCGCATTGACCTGGACGGCAAAATCCTCAACGAGACCGACTATACCGCCTCCAGCGAGCGGCGCGTTCACTGCGAAATTTACAAGAACATGCCCGACATCAGTGCTGTCATCCACACCCATGCCCCCTATGCTACCTTGATGGCTTTGACCGGCACGCACTTCCAACCGATCTCCGCCGATGCAGCCTTCTTCGGCGACATCCCGGTGGTGCCCTTCATCATGCCGGGCACGGACCAGTTGGGCAAGGAAGTCGCCCAGGCCATGCTCCAGCACGGTCTGGGCGTGCTGATGCAGAACCACGGCCTGGTGGTGGCCGGCTCCAGCCTGCGACGGGCCGCCGACATGTCCGAGATCATCGAGATCACCGCCCACAAACTCATGACCTGCAGGCTGCTGGGCGTCGAGCCGGCCCTCCTGCCGGAGGAGGTGGTCAAGGAGTTGAAGGAGATCGGCAAGTCCATGGCCTGAGTGCGGCCTCTGTCATCGTAAAAAAACAGGCAGCCGGTAGATAGGCTGCCTGTCGGTTGTTCCTGATGGGCGCTGAGCGCTGGATCAATACGGACAGCTTTCCCAGCGCAACCGCCCGCGAGCGATCTTTCCTGCCTAAAAGCGCGCGATCAGCGCCGGGCAAACCGCGCCCGTACGACCGACCACAGGCTGCCGCCGATCAACTTGAGGAGCGACCGCAGGGGAAGCTGCGCAAAGCCTCCACCCATGGACGAGACCAGGACCGCCCCGGGGACGCAGGTTTGTTCCTCCGTCCAGGCGGAGAAGCGCGGGCCGCAGGCGGCGCGCAGCCGGAAGGCGTATTCCCGCCCGTCCTCCAGGCCGGGCACCTGCCAGCGGTTCGCCGGTGGGATGGAGCAGGTCTGCCATTCCGATTCGCCGCCCGCTCTCCAGGCCACCTCGCAGCCGGTCACCGGGACAGCGCGCGGCAGATCCCAGACCAGGTTGGCCTGATTGTGACTGGGATTGACCAGGAAGGCCGCCGGGACGGGAACGGTCTCGGTCGCGGCGATCGCCGCCTGGCGCAGGTTCTCTTCAGCGGCAGCAAGGATATCTTCCGGCAGCAGCGCCTCCACCCCGGCAGGCGCGGCGTGAAAGACCACGCCCGGCGGATAGAAGTGCGCGGCGGCCTCGGCCTGCAGCTCCGCCGGAGGCTCGTCGCCGGCATACGGCGCCAGCAGCAGTGAGAAGGTCACAGTCTGGCCGTTGAACGAGGGGCCGTTGGGCTTCAGGGCGCCGCTGAAGGCATTCAGGAAATCCGTTCCAAGCCCGCTGGCCCCCAGGTGGGAATAGCTGGCTTGCCGGCCGTGGTACGAGCCGAAGGGATTGAGCCATAACTGCTGAAGGCCATTTCTCTCGCGCAGCCGCATCGGGCAGAAGGCCATCGAGGCCAGCCGCTCGGCGTTCTCGCCCAGGAGCAGGCCGCGCTTCCCGTCGCTGACCGCCACCCAGCCGGCGGTCGCCTGGTGGTTGAAGGAATCCAGGTCGCGGTTGCGGGGGTTGATCTGCCCGTAGTTCAGGTCGTACCAGGCCGTGATCCCCAGGTAGTTGTGCTTCCAGACCCGCAAGGGCTTCGCCGCCGGAGCCGTCAGGGCTGGATGGAGCTGGCACGGCGCCACCTCCACCCAGCGCAGGTCCATCAGCCGGCGCAGTTTCTGGATCATGTTGTGGATGGTCTCGGTGGACGGCGTGGCGGCGTAGCGTGCCTCCACATCCACGTACAGGTGCGGCAGATCGTCGAACAGGGTAAAGGTGTAAGTGAACTCGTTGGTGAATTCCCCGTGCGGCGTCTGCATCGGGGCCGAGGCGCGCAGGCGCAGGCGCTGCAGGCCGTGCCACTGCTCCCCGGTCAGGGGGATAAGCTCCCAGCGTGTGGCCGGGTAGACGACCGGCTGCTTGTCCGTCCGGTAGGAGACAAAGGGGCTTAGGAACTCCGTCCCGCCAACCTCGACGCCGTTGTGCTTGCAGGAGGCGATCCCCGTCTGCCCGGAGAACTCGACCTCGAGCCACGCGTTCTTCAGCCGGGTCAGCGGGGCGGGGGCGGCGGCTGGAGCGGCGGCGAAGAGACGATAGTGCAAGACATCGTCCTTGCTCAACGTCCCGGTAACGAAGCGGAGGTTGTATTGCACGCGGCCATCCGGGAGGGGCGTCCGGTCCGTCAGGGAGGCAGGCGCGAGCTTTCCATCTTGCTCCAATCGCACCGCCTCCACCCCGGCCGGCAGGATCACCGGCACACAGACTGCCGCCCGCGCCGGAGCCGGATCGAGCTCCCGCGCCGGCGGGGTGGGAAAAATCTCGAAAGCGTATAGCGCCTCCGCCGGCGGCTGCTTCGCAACGATCCGCCCGGCCGCCTCTCGCTCGGCCTCATCGGCAATCCGCCGTGCCCCGCCCAGGATGGCGAAGGCGCGCGCCTGGCGCTCCTCGTTGATGACCGGCGTGGACATGCCGAAGTGGGTGGTGGTCAGGCCGATCAGCCGCTGGAAGAAGGACGAATCCATGCCGTCCCATAGGCGGGCATCCAGGTCGAGGCCGGTGCGCCGGGCCAGGGCCGCGGCATGGTTGGACTTCAGGCGGGACTGTTCGAGCAGGGTCCAGGTGCGCAGGCTGGCGCATTTCTCGGCCCACGAGTAGCTGCCGTCGAAGCCGCCGTCGGCCAGGTCCTGCCGGACGAGCACCTCGCCCTGCGGCGGGTGGGCGGCCAGGTACTCGCTCGGGACGGTAAAGTCGGCCCACGGGTACTTGTTGACCAGGTGGATGTACTCCTCCAGCCCGCCGGTGTTGGGAAACCACTTGAAGGCGGGCGGCAGCTTGACGGGCAGCCAGCTTTCCAGGTCGGCGTCCTCGTTCAGGTGGATGACAACATCTGAATTAATCTCGCCGCGCAACTGGCGGGCGTGCAGGTCGAGCAGCATGGATTCGAGCGAGGTCATCTCCAGCACGTCGGCGGCGGCCATGGCCGGGAAGACGACCAGCGGCGGCTGATCTTCGCGGGAGCGGAACCAGAACGGGTTGTAACGCCGCTCCAGAGACAGGGCCGGGGTAAAGGCCCCCAGCGTGTTGAACGGGACGAGGGCATAATAGAGTATGAGACCGTCCACACCACAGTCCTTCAGGATTTGCTCCTGGCCGGTGGTCAAGAAGCACTCCTGCGGGCGGTAGTAGGACGTGACCTGCGGGAACAACTGCTTCAAGCCAGACCCCCACGGGTTCTCCATGGCCCATTCCACCGCGCGGCGGAATTCGTCGGCGGTGGCGGCGTGGTTGGCGCCGTTGTTGAACGGGCCGAGCACGATCTCGTCCAGCCCGGCAGCGACGCGGCGGCGCAGCCGCTCCAGGATGTCGGGGCAGTGTTTGGGCAGGATCTCCTGGAAGGTCCAGTAAACCTCCGTGTCCCAGTAGCCGCGCGCCTTCCTCCCGGCCGCGTTGGCGCGGTCGAGGATGTCCAGGATGCCCCGGATGACGCGTATATCGGTGCCGAAGCCGGCCTCGTCGGGGGTATCGCCCCGCCAGGAGTGATAAAAATTGATATGGAACCCGAGCATCACGTACACTTTATGATCCATGTGCCCTCCGAACGACTGCATTATAATGATCTCATGAAAAGGACACGCTCCCCCGTCTTATGGTTCCTGCTGGGCGTCCTGACGACCGCCGTGGTGGGACTGGTGCTGGCGCTGTACCTGACCGGCGCCATACCGGCCCCAGGGGAGACGTCTGCCGCCTACCAGCCGCAGATCCACGTCACCGACGCCGCCGACGTCGCAGCGCTGCGCCTCAGGCTGATTGACTATATTTTCGCTGCTGCCTCTCTGCCGGATATTATACCGGAAATCGCCGGGGACGGCAAGATCATCCATTTGCCGAACGGCTTCGCGTCGGTCGTCACCGTTTCCCGGCCAGCCGAACCCAACGGGGCGCTGGTGATCTACCACACCGGGCACGAGGGTTACACCCGGCGCGACCGGGCCGCCATCCAGACCTTCGTACGCGCCGGATATCTCGTTTGGAGACTGGACATGCCGCTGCTGGGCGCCAACCTGCACGAGGTGACCGTGTCCCTGCCTGAGACCGGGCCGGTGGTCTTCCGCCAGCACAAGCAGTTTGCTTTCCTCGATGAGGTCACCGCCGGTTCGCCGCTGCGCTACTTCGTCGAGCCGGTCATCGCCCTGGTCAACGAGGCGGAGGCGCAGGGCTTCCAGGATATCTTCATGGTCGGTCTCTCCGGCGGCGGCTGGACGACCCAACTGGCCGCGGCGCTGGACGTGCGCATTGACGCCAGCTACCCCGTGGCGGCCGGCGTGCCGCTGGCCCTGCGCTTCGACCGCGACCAGAGGAACTGGGGCGACTGGGAGGAGAATCTCCCCGACCTGCAGCGCCTGGCCGGGTTCGAAGACCTGTCCATCCTGGGGGCGGCAGGCCGGTCGCAGATCCAGGTCCTGAACCAGTTCGACATTTGCTGTTACAATGAGCCGCGTTACACGCAGTATGCCCCGGCCATCCAGGCGGTCGTCGCCTCGCTGGGCGGGCATTACGAGGTCTACTGGTCGCGCGGGGAGTTCCTGCACCGCGCCAATCCCGCCGCCCTGCGCGTCATCCTGGATGACATGCAGTCACGCCGGACGCCTTAACCATCTGCCGCTTCTCCCTTTTTACTTTTCTTTAGTACCTATTCAAGGATGATTCTCATGACCAACATTCCACTCGTTCTGCTCCTGGGCATTCTCTTCACCATCCAGGCCCACCTGGCCAAGGCTCTGGAACGTCAGGGCATCGAGGTTTTCGAGCAGATCAAGGCCAAACTCCAAAAGACCGGCCAGCCGGTGGATGGCGGTTTGAAGAAGCCGGTCATCTACACCGTCGGTTTGATCCTGAACAACACGCTCTTTGTCTGGTCTACGCTGGCCCAGCCCTACGGACCGCCCGCCCTGTTCAGCAGCATGTTCGGGATGGGACTGATCTTCCTGATGGCGTATGCAGCTTTCGTCCTGAAGGAAAAAATCACCCGTCTGGAACTGGCGGGGGCGGCGGCCATCGTCAGCGGGACGCTGGTCATCGGGATCGAGAACATCGCACGCACCGGCATGGACCGTTTCTCGATGAACGTGAACGCCATGCTGGCGGCCCAGGCGGTCTGGCTGGTTCTCAGCATTGCCTTCGTCATCGCCTCGCTGCGGAGCTCGAACCTGGCGGTGGTCGCCCTGGCGTTCGGCACCCTGGCCGGCGGGTTGGGCAGCCTCGACCCGTTCTTCAAGGGCGTCGGCCAGAACTATGGCGGGCAGCCCGGTCTGCTGCCGTCCAACCTGGTTGGGACAATCTTCTTCACTTCCTCATTCGTGGTTGGTTTTCTGGCCTTCGTCGTAACACAGATCGGCTTCGCCCACAAGGTACGCGCCAGCCTGCTGGTGCCGGCCTATAACGCCGCCTTCATCGGGCTGCCAATCATCTGGCAGGTGTTCCTGCTCCCCAACTACCAGCTCACCTGGATGACGGCGGTCGGGCTGCTGCTGATCATCTGCGGGGTGGTGGCGATGCAGGCCCTCAAGAAACGCCCGGCGGCTCACTGACGGAAGAGCAAAAATCCGTAAGCCAGTGGGGGCAGGGTGATGGTTTCTTGCGAATGCAGTTCCACGCCTGACAAAGTGGGGATCTCCCCCTGCGGGCCGCGCGACCGCGTGGTGGGGTGGCGCAGGCCGCTGGAACCTGGCGGCGATCAGGGCGGGCATGGGCGCTGACAAGGCCGCAGGCCCTCAGCAACCCTGAACCTGACGATCCTGCCGCTCAAGTCCCATAGCGTCAGAGCGGCAAAGAGGCTACCGGATTCTGACGACCGGGATAGATTCTTCAGATATGCGGGGAGGGAAGGCGATCCGGAGATTCCCACCTGAGCGTTCGACCGCCAACGCATCTCCTGTTTCGAGCAGCGTTGCGCCGCCCGCGAACCCCAGCGGCAGGCAAAGCACCTTGCTGGCCGGCAGCCTGGTGACGATGGCGTACAACGCCCCCTCTTTGGCTGTGTACCGCACCTCCGCGCCATTGGCGCCGGTATCCTGGAAGCGGATCCACGGGCGTGTGTCATAGATGGACTCGCCGTTGGCCTTCAGCCAGCGGCCCAGCCCCTCGAGCGCCGTCACCTGCAAGGGATGGATGGTCCCATCGGCGTAGGGTCCCACATTCAGGAGCAGGTTGCCGTTTTTGCTGACGACGTCCGCCAGCAGGCGGATCAGATCGTCCGCCTTTTGATAGTCCCTGGCGTTCTCGCACTGGTTGTAACCGAACGAGTTGCCGATGCCCCGGCAGGTCTCCCATTTGTGCGTTGTGATGTGGTCGAAAGTGGCGTATTCGGGCGTCACAAAATCGCAGTGCGGGACCTTGGGCGGCTCACCGCCTGGCAGGCGTCTGGTCATTTGTCCGAGAATGGCGCGCCCCAGTTTGCTGAAGAAGAATCGGGGCAGTTGCATCCAGCGATCATTGACCACGCCTTCGGGCTTGCGGTTGTAGAAATGCGCGAAGAGCGTGGGCAAGCTGTAGCCAGGTGGATATCCGATATCGCTCCATAAAATCCAGGGGTCGTAGCGTTCGATGAGCTCGAGCCAATGCTTTTCGACGTAGGCGAGATAGGCGTGGCTGGTGTCGCTCCCGGCGACGAGTTCGGCGAGTGACGTGATGGGCTTCTGGGTGAAGCTCCAGTCGAGCAGGCTGGAGTAGTAGAAGCCCATTTTGAGGCCTTGGGCATTGATGGCGCGACTGAGCTCGCCCGCCACGTCGCGCGCTGCCTGCCATTTTTCGAGACGCGGATTGGCATGGCGGCTGTGCCACATCAGAAAACCGTCGTGGTGTTTGGTGACCAGGACAACGTAGCGCGCCCCGGCGCGGGCAAATAGCTCCGCCCATGAGGCAGGATCCCATGTCCGGAGCAGCTCATTGAACTGTGGTGCAAACTGCTCGTAGCGATAGTCCGCGCCGTAGGTTGCGACGTGATGCCGGTATGTGGGGCTGCCCTGGATGCGCAGGCTGTTTTGATACCACTCGGCGTAAGGTGATTGGGCAAACCCTATTTCACCCTTGAGCAATTTCGCCGCCGCCATTTCGCCTGGCGGTGCAAAGGCAGGCACGCTGTATACACCCCAGTGAACAAAGATCCCAAGCTTGGCGCCGTCATACCAGTTTGGCAGGGGATGGGTTTTCACCGATTCCAGCGTAGGTTGGTAGGTCATCGCGTCATCTCCCAGGTGGTGACCCTTACGGCAGCATGACCTGGTGTTCGCCACTCCGCAAGCGATTGAGGCGATTCTGGAAGAACATACGCAGCCCCATCCGCAGCATACCTTTGTCCAGATATGTCTGGAGCGCGGCATTGGTCGCGCACGACTGCACGCCGCTGTGCTGGTTCTTCCTGGTTTGAGCGACGAGGTCCTTCATCAGCCGGGCATAGGTCTCGCCGACGGGCCTGCTTTCGCGCGCAGCTAGGCCGATGGCCTTTGCTGCCAGCCGGCCGCTCAGCGCGGCAGCATCCATACCCACGCCTCGGGTCACATCAATCAATCCCGCAGCGTCACCTGTCATCAGGAAGTTCCTCTCGCCAAGCCAGATTCTTCGCTCGTCCAGCAAAGACATGCTGGCGCTGTAGCCCTCTTTCTTGACGATATTCACGTTCTTCAGATGATACAGGTTCTGGACGTGTGCGAAGAATCTATCCAGGTGCAGATAGATGTCCTTCTCATATCCCGTTCCCACGACCCAATAGTCTTGACCATCGGGCAGGGTCTTGTTGTAAACCCAGGCAAACATCGCATCGTTGAATTCGAGATTCCAAAACTGGTAGAGTGTGTCGGGCTGGAGATCGCCGTCCGCCGTAAAGTAGTAGTTCAGAGTTGCGCCTGTGCCGCCTCTTTGAAACCCCTCGGCGCCTCGGAGTTGGCGCCGGATGACTGCTCTCATGCCCGTCGCATCTACGACGTACCTCGCTCTGATCGTCTCGTGTTTGCCACCGGCTTCCAGATGAATCAAAGCGCCACTGGCCGACTCCTCGCAGGATTTGAAGCTACAACCATCCCGAAATTCGGCTCCGTAAGCTTGGGCCAGGCGGCAGAGCCATTCGTCGAAAGTGCTCCGCATAAAGCTGAGCATGGGAAAGCCCACCTGGGTGACCTTCCCATTGGGGAAATGTATCTCCACTTTCGACAGGGTATTGCGGCACAGCCGGTCGGGCGGTATGGGATCACCGATGATCTTCTCGAAGTACGGGAACTGAATGCCGGAGCAGGTTTTGTCCCGAGGCACTTTGGCTTTCTCGACCAGCAGGGTCTTCAAGCCCTGTTTGGCGCAGAACTTCGCCGCCACTGGCCCGGCGATTGCGCCTCCAGCAATGAATACATCGTATTCCGGCATGCCCATAGCCTACCTCCCTTCGGACAGTTTCGAGGCTGGAGTCAAGAACTGACCGGCGAAAGCCTCATGCTGCGCTTTCCTCTTTTTGACCACCGCCCGCGCCAGCGCCACACGCTGCTCGCTGCCGGAAAGCTCCCGTGGGAAGCGGTTTTTCTCATCTTCCATCCCAATCGCCGCCAATACTTCTCCCACATCCAGCGGGGACTTGCTGTGGATTTCCCCGATCCAGACGGACCCAGGATAACCCCAATTCCGCCTTTCTCCAATTCCAGGCTGACGCCCCGCAGCGCCTTTGTCTCAGCCTGACCGGTTCTGTAACTCTTGGAGAGATTTCTGACGTTGATGAGCAGGGCTGGTACGTCTTGTAGAACTTGAGTTTAGACAAAATCCGGGGCGGTTTGTGACTTGCACAAAATCGTTTTTTGGTGCAAACTTGGGTTATGGACAACTCGAGTTTCGCAAAGCAAGTTGCCTCCTGTTGTTTGACAAAAAGGAACTTCGATTGCATAATATGGGCGTCGGTCGGAAGCGGCGTTTCAATCCAAATTGCCCAGTCAAAGCACCAGGTATTATAGCCAAAGTTCAGTATAAGTCAACTTTTCAGAATGCTATACCGAACCTATTCTGCATCGTCGTCTTCCTCGTGCGTGGGAAGAAGGCAGAGAACAGAATCACGCCTTTGGCCAGTTTGGCCTTCGCGTTCGTCTTGGCAGGGATCATCTTCGGGGAGGATAGACTCGTTGGTTATGGCCTGATGGGGATCGGGGTCATTCTGGCAGTGGCTGACATCTTGAATCGGGCAAGAAGCAAGTAGCGCGGCTTGATCTGTTGCTCTAGCAAGGCGTCCTGTGCGCTCACTACCTCGGCTCAGGGGGGCTGGAATCGCTCCGCCCAACAATGGCATGAACCCGACTTGCCCCTCGCTACGCTCATCGCAAGCGGGTTATGCCAACCGTTAAGCAGAAGGAGGATTAGACATGTGGTGGAAAGTGATTGCAGTTTTACTTGTCGTTCTGGCGTTCGTTATTGTGGCGGTAATCATCTACGGCACTAACCGCTGGCAATCAGATACGAGAGACCTGCATGCGAAAATGGAAGCGGCACGTGTGCCGATCGCCCCAACATCGTATGACCCGCGTGAATTGGAGGGGCTGCCTGCGCCTGTTCAGCGCTATCTTCGTACTGTTCTGAAAGAAGGGCAACCGTTAGTTACGGCAGTCAGCATAGAACACACTGGCACCTTCAACATGAGCGAGACTGGAGAGCAATGGAAGCCGTTCAGTTCAACTCAGCGTGTCATCATCCAGCGTCCAGGTTTTGTTTGGGACGCTCGCATTCGTATGGTGCCGGGAATGACCATTCATGTCCATGATGCCTATGTTGCAGGTGAGGGTGTTTTGACGGCAAAGCTATTCGGGCTATTGACAGTAATGAAACAGCCCAGTACCCCAGAACTGGCACATGGAGAGTTAATGCGCTTTTTCGCTGAGGCGGCGTGGTATCCAACAGCACTTCTTCCAAGTCAGGGTGTGGCTTGGACAGCAATTGATGACACACAAGCCAGTGCCACGATCACCGATGGCACAACGACGGTTACGCTGGTGTTTAAATTTGATGCTCAAGGGTTAATCAGTTCAGTTCATTCGGATGGCAGATACCACGAAGTGGATGGGGAGCAGGTTTCAACCCCTTGGCAAGGTCGAATCTGGGACTACGAAATTCGGGATGGCATGTTGGTTCCGCTGGAAGGTGAAGTGACATGGTTACTTTCTGACGGAGCGAAGCCATACTGGCGTGGGCGGATTCAGCGAATTGAATATGAACTGAGTAACAGATGAGCAAGATGGATTGATAGTAATTGCATAAAACGGGTTAAACAGAAAGGACAGCAGTGCATGAGGAGTATGAATATGAAGTTGATTCTGGTGGGCGTCCTCACCCTTATTGCGTCACTGCTCCCGGACATCGTTGTCAGGGAGTCGGTAGGGTTCCTGCCATCCTGGTGGTTCTTGGCCAAAGCCGTTCTCCTTTTCACCTTCACCCTCTACCTTCGCGTCGGTGCCAGGGAGAGGAGTCTGGCACGGTACGGTTTCTTGCTGACTGCCATCATCATTGTGCAGATGGTCGTTGAGCAAGCCCAGGCATCTACCTGGTGGCAGGCGATCTTTGCGCCAGGCAGTTTTAGCGGACAGTTCGGCGGCGCAATCCTACTCAAGTTCCTGGGGATCATTCCAGTCGTGGGGGTGCTACTACTCCTGTACCGATCGCCACACGAGGTCTACCTTGTAAAGGGTGATCTGTCGGCGAAGGCGTCACGCATCGCCTGGCTCGGAATAGAGGAAGGCAAGATCGGTTGGGGAAGGCTCTCCGTCATCTCGGCGCTGCTCATCGCTGCAGGGACCCTCCTGCTGACGTTACTCACGGTGAGCGGGTTCTCACAGCCAGCGACCTTGGGCCGCCTACCTCCACTCTTGCCACTCATCGTCCTTCTCGCGCTCGTGAATTCCTTAAGTGAGGGAGTGGTCTATCGGAGTTCGGTACTTGGCCCGCTTAAGGAAGAGCTCCCGAAGGATTACCTTGTCATGGTTGCATCTGCTTATTTTGGCATCGCCCACTACTACGGAGCCCCGGCCGGTATCCTTGGGGTCATCATGAGTGGCGTACTCGGTTGGTATATGTGTCGAAGCATGTACGAGACGCAGGGATTCCTCGCCGCATGGATCATCCACTTTTTCCAAGATATTGTCATCTTCTCGACGGTCGCAGTTCTGGGGGGATTCTAGGAGGCCGACCGCCCTTCATCAAGAGAAATATACTCTAATTGCTAGTTTCCGCTGGAAGTAGCTGTGGTGCGACGATGAAGCTGATAGTATGAGCCAGGATTCGCGTTGCAATTCGCGCGATGATACCTGACAGACTCCTAGCTCCAGGCCATTAATGCTCCAGACCTGGGTCAAGACACTAGCGCTGTCTCGACTCGTCGTCGGACACGTTTCAAGACAGCTTTCACGTCGGGTTCCCACTGTGCCCTCGTGTTCTTGCGGCGCAGCGGCAACAAGAGAATGTCCTGTTCACGCCACATTCGCAATTCCTGATCTTCGTCATTGTAAGCCTTGTCCAGAATGACCTGCAGGTCCTCACGATCTTTCAGGACAAAGGGCAAGATCTTGACATCGTGGTGGGCCGCCGGAGCCAGGAGCCACTCATCTACTATCTGCTTCACCGTGGTGGTGAGGTGCACACGGAATCCAAACAGCTTGGCCCGCTTGCTTTCACTACCCCGCAGCCCTCTGGCCCGAAGACCGTGGTGCATTGCCAACCGCGCATGTAGGGGCACACAAACGCCGGTGCGCTATCGCCGATGCGTAGCCTGTCTTCGGGGTCCATCTCCTGTAAAGGACATCGTGAGTTCCTCATGACCGTGGAAGCAGGTATCGCAGATGAGCCCGATGGTGATGACCTCGCTATCTGAGAAGTCCGGCTCAGGACCGCGTCTCCGTAGTCGCTTCCCGGGCGGGAACAGTCTGCGATAGGCTTCATCTACGGCATGACGGCCATTTTGGCAAATCATCCAGGCCTCACATCAGGCCGAAAACTAGCAGATAAAGTTACAGAATAGGATGTTCTCCATATCTGGACGAAGATGATCCAGAGTTGGTGTATGTCAAATACCTCAAGCGGGGCGCTGGCTAACAAGCGCATGGTGCCGACTGGCCTCCTCGCTGCGCTCGTCGGCCAGCGGGTGATGCGCCGCCGTTAGCCGCTTACTCGTGGCCAACTCCCCGACATCATAAACTCGTCGGCAACCGATCGCGCCATGCCCGAAAGCAAACGATGATAAACTCCCTTAACAGTGCCTTTTCGAGTCGGGGGAATCGCTATGACGGCCTCGCCAGCTGACGCTCTCCAAAATGCAGCCATAGGATCGCATTCTTCAGGCGGATCAAATCGGTTGTACTTCCTAGATAACCTTCGAGCGGCTACCATCTGGCTGGTGATCGTTCTTCACGCTTCAATAACGTATATGGCATACCCGCCACAGTGGTGGTATGTCCTTGATAAGCACTCTGACTTGACCTTCACTCAATTGGTGCTGTTGATTGACGTTCCGATCATGCCCATCCTGTTCTTCGTGGCCGGCTACTTTGCGTATCCGTCGCTGCGGAAACGTGGAACTCACCAATTTCTCAAGGAAAAGGCAATCCGGGTTGGCGCTCCTTGGGTTTTAGGCGCACTCTTGCTGGCGCCTCCAACCACCTATATCGGTTATTGGTCGCTCGGGACTTCCAAGAGCTTGTGGGAGTTCTGGGCGGTAGATTTCTGGAGCCCGTTCGTATTTCAACAGTCTGTGTATTGGTTCCTCGGGATGCTGATGCTTTTATTCGCTTTGCTGTGCTGGATCTACGAGATCAGCCCACGGATGCGGGCGCTCGAACAAGGACCTAGCTCAAGGCCATGGCTCGCGTTGGCTGTATTTAGCGTGATCGTTACCGGGAGCTTTCTTTGGGTCAATCTCGCGTACCCGATTGATGCCTGGACGCATGGTTACCTGTTGGTTTTTCAGCCCGTGCGTGTACCGCTCTACCTGGGCTACTTCTGCCTGGGGGTTTATGCACACCTGCGCGCCTGGTTCACGCCTGGAGGGTATTGCCCACGCGTTTGGACATGGGGAGTTGTTGCGGTCTTGGCTGGACTCGGTTACTTGACGTGCCGATTGGGATCGGAACCAGGGCCACTTGTGTTTGTTGCAACGGGTGTGGCCTTCAACATCTTCTGTCTGACGGCTCTGATGACGGCATTGGCTCTATTCCGGACCTGGGTAAACGGGGCGGGGCGCTTCTGGCGGAGCCAGGCCGTCAATTCATACGGCATATACTACGTTCATCCGCTTATTCTCTACCCGCTGGCCTATCTGCTAGTGTCCGTTGAACTACCATTGGGCGTCAAGGCGGCATTGGCTGTGGTTTCGACAGTGCTGCTGGCATGGGGTATCAGCGCCGCAATACTGAAGCGTGCACCACTACTCAGCGAGATGTTCTGAATTCGTCTAGAGGGCCTAGCCAAGAGTCAGCGCAATAGGCATTGAGCCGAACAAACGCGGCTAACGAACGCATGCAGTTGACGTGGCTACCTGGGCCCCAATTCCGAGTTGTTTCGGCTCGCCAGTGCGCCTGCGGGCGACGCAGCCTCGGTTCACCCGCCACGCCGCTGAGCTCCGTCCGTTAGGCAGGCTTACATCATATCTCACTCATAGGAGTCCATGTGGCAAATTTATTTTGGAAAACAAAATCTACTGAAAGTGCTAGTTTCCGAAGACGAACTCCAGGACATAAGTGAGCACAAAGGCCATATTGTAAGCGAGCAATCTCGTGGCTGTACGGGCTACGACGCCTGACCAAGAGCGGGCACCCGGGTGATTGATGCGAAAGACAGTCGTCAGCACACTACCTGCAGTCTCAATCAGCCGCCGTGCCTTCTGTAAGGCATAAGCGAGGGCCTCAGGCCACTTGTTCTGCTGGTTCTTACGGCGCAGAGGACGAAGAAGAACGTTCTGCTCTCGACGCAAATCCGTCTCCAAATCAGCATCGTTGTACGCTTTGTCACCGACAGCCAACTTGTCGTGATAGGTTCGCAGCAACTCTGGTGTTGGGGTCAGATCATGAAGAGCACCTGGAGCCAGCAGCCACGAATCCACTATCCCTGCCAGAGTGGTGGTGAAATGCAGGCGTGGGCCGGTGGACGTGCTGGGCATCTCGACCGGCGGCTCCATCGTCCAGCATTTCGCCGCCGACCACCCCGACCTGGTGCGTCGCCTGGTCATCCACTCGAGCGCGCACACGCTGAGCGACACGGCCAAGCAGTTGCAGCTGGAGGTCGCCCGCCTGGCGCAGCAAGGGCAGTGGATGAAGGCCTGGGCCATCCTGGTTGGCTCGGTGTTCCCGCAGGCCGGCCTCGGAAAATGGCTCTCCCGCCCGCTCGTCTGGTTCAGCGCGTGGCTGCTGTCGTTGAACGCGCCACAAGACCCCGGCGATCTAGTCGTCACCGTGGAGGCCGAAGACCGGCACGCCTTCAAGGACCGCCTGGGCGAGATCGCTGCGCCAACCCTGGTGGTCGTGGGCGATCGAGACCCCTTTTACACCCCAGCCTTGTTCCGTGAGACGGCGGCCGGGATTCCCAACGCCAGGCTTTGCCTTTATCCGAACATGGGGCATCCGGCCGGCGGCAAGCAGTTCCGCCGGGACGTTCTCGCGTTTTTGAGAAATGAACCATACGACAGGTGAGGTGAACGATGTCAGACACATTGGCTGGTTTGTACCGTTTACAGAAAAAAGACATTCACCGGGCCGCGGTGATGTTGGCCGACGCTTTTCAACACGACCCCGTATGGAACGCGGTTTTTGGTGATGCCACGATGGCGCAAAGAGCGTATGCCTTTGAGACGCCCGTTCGCTATTGCCTGAAATACGGCGAGGTCTACGCGCCCTCTGGAGCTTTGGAAGGCGTTGCGGCCTGGCTGCCGGGGGCGGTGGCCGATATGACGTTCTGGCGCATCCTGCGCAGCGGCGCACTATGGCCGGGGATGAAAATCGGCGCACGAATCGCCAGAAGAATGCAGCCCATCTTCAGGCCCGTTGAAACGGACCGCAAAGAAAACATGAGCGGCAAACCTTACATCTATCTCCAGATCATTGGCGTGGCGCCGGCCATGCAGGGGCAGGGGTTCGGCGGCAGGCTGCTGAGAGCACTGATTGAAAAAAGCGAGCAGACCGGCGTTTCCCTCTATCTGGAAGCGGAAACCGAAAGCAATGTCAGCATGTACGAACACCTGGGGTTTGCCGTCATCAAAAAGATTGTGCTTCCTATCATTGACCTTCCCATGTGGGAAATGACGCGAGGAGTATGAAAAATGAGTGAAACTTTTGAGATGATCACGGTGAACGCGGACAATGTAGACAAGCAGGGCTTTTTCTGCTACATGAGCAAGCGCAAGACGCCGGGCTATCGTCAAAAGCGCGACTGGCTGGCGGCGCGCTTTGCCGAAGGCCTCAAGCTCCACATGATCCACGAGATCGGCGGGCGGACGGTGGGCTTCATCGAGTACATTCCCGGCGAGTACGCCTGGCGGGCCGTCCAGGCGCCCGACTACCTGCTCATCCACTGCCTGTGGGTGGTGGGCAAAGGCAAGGGCAAGGGCTACGGCGCGCATCTCATCCAGACGTGCCTGGACGATGCGCGCGCCCAGGGCAAACACGGCGTCGTCACGGTTGCCACCGAACGGGTGTGGATGGCGAAAAAGGACATTTTCCTCAAGCACGGCTTTGTGGATGTGGCCCAGGCGCCGCCTTCGTTTCACCTGTTGGTCTACCGCTTCGACGACGCCGCGCCGCTCCCGGCCTTTCCCACCGATTGGGAGGCGCGCCAGGCCCGCTTTGGCGCCGGGCTGACCGTCATCCGCACGCCGCAATGCCCCTACGTCGAGGACGCCACGAACATTGCTCTGGAATTCGCAGCGGAGAAAGGCATCCCCTCGCAGGTGGTGACCTTCCAATCGGCGCAGGAGCTACAGGCGAATTCTCCCAGTCCCTACGGCGTCTTTGGCATCGTGCTGGATGGCAGACTGCTCACCTACCACTATCTCCAGCGCAAGGATTTCAACGCCAGCGCCACTCTCACAGGCCCACACATCAAGGAGCAAGAATAATGCTGGCGCGCATCTCGACGGTTTTCGATTGTACGGCGGAACAACTGTGGGGCGAAATCAGCCGCCCGGCCTCGCTGCGCTTTGTGTCCGCGCCACTTTTGCGTTTCGAGCCACTGGTTGCTGGCGACCTCGACGGCGAGTGGGTTGTGGGCAAAACATACCCGTTGCGGCTGTCCCTGTTCGGCTTTTTGCCAGTCGGAGAACACCGCATCACGCTCGTCACCATAGACCGGGCCGCTAACCTGATCGAGAGCCAAGAAAGCGGCGCACTTGCGCCGGTCTGGAACCACACCATTCGGTTTCACTCACTTGGGGATGGCAGACTGCGCTACACCGACGAGATCGAAATCGGGGCCGGGCTGCTGACCGGGCTGGTCTGGATGTTTGCCCATCTGTTCTATCGTCACCGTCAGCGGCGTTGGAAAGAACTCTTGCGAAGCAAGGAATGAGAAAGGTTCCGCCATTGGAAAGCGAAGCGGTCAGGAAAGCTCTGGTGGGGGCGGGGGCCATGCTTGGATTTCTCACCCTGGCGCTGCCTTTGTTCGAACAGCCCACTTTCGACAATCCAACTGTCCAATACGGGCTTGGTTTGCCGTTGCTCATCATGGGACTGCTCGGGCGGGTCTATCCGATGATGTACCTGCGCAAGAAAGGTACGACCACAACGCTGGATAAAGTTGGCAAACTGGTGGACAGCGGGCCGTATGCCTGGGTGCGGCATCCGCAATACACTGCCGGACTGGTCATGTTGCTGGGCTGGTTTCTGGCCTGGGGCGCGTGGTATGCCTTGTGCGTCCTGCCGTTCATGGCCGGAATCATCTATGCCCAGGCCCGTGTCGAGGAAAAGCACATTCTGGAAAAGATGTTTGGGGAAGCGTATGCCGCTTACCGGGAACGGGTCGGGATGCTGCTGCCGCGCCTTTCGGAGAAACATTCCTTGAGAATCACGATGGCCTTCCTCGGCCTCTACGCCGGATTGCTGGCTGCCCAGCATGGCATCTTGGTGATGTTACAAGGCAATCGTGCCCCCGACAGCTTGCTGATCCATGCCATCGGCCCGCAGTGCCGGCCCGAGGCGGTCTGGCACGCCTGCTATCCGGCCCTGGAAGCCTGCGACTTTTACGAAGCTAAACCTGAGCGATATTTACCGATCCCTTTCTTGAGGCATGGTGACCATCACGACCTTGCTGAGGACTTCGCTGCGTCAAAAGAGGTTGCGCCTGAGCACAGAGAGTACCTACGGAATTGCCACGACAAGCGCTTCTGTTTGCCAGAAGACCAAGGCCGAGGTATTCGCCGCCACCCGCACCATCTGTTTGACTGAGGCTTGCGGTTGGTCAAAGGGGGGTCGGGCTCCAGGACATTGCTCGTGCAGCCAGAGGGTCGCCCAACGTACCAGATTCGCTGCCAAGGCGCTGAACTCCTCTTGGATCGCCAGCCCGGCCTCCGAGCGGACCTTCAGGTGATGCACCTGGAAGACATGCTTGCCTTCCTTGACCCCCGCCTCGATGGTCTGCCGGCCGTTGTAGAAGGAGAACCATCCGGGCAGGTCCTCCGTCACTGTCTCGCTGCCATAGTGCAAGAGGAGGGCATAGCATTCTTTCTGCCCGGTGTAGAAGTGCTCCAGGCCCACATCCAGCGGATAAGGGCAGAAGTCGAGCCGCAGGTCTTTCCAGGCTACCATCTCGGCGTTGTCCCCTACCCGGGTCCAGGAGTTCATCGCCGTTAACCGCCGGTGCATCGCCTGGGTAACCCGGTGGCTGTAGGCCTTGCTGTAGACCTCGTAGCCCATCTCGCTCAACAAGGCCATTTGGTCTGTGGCCTGTGCTCCCGCGAACGTTGGGGAATAGATACCTCCTACAGCGCCTGGACCAGTTTGTATTGGCGGGCGAACAGTCCCCAGGTCACCAGCATAGCGTGGGCCGTTCGCGTGACCTTGCATTCCCCGACGGCAACTTCTGGCGGTAGACTCATCGTGACCTCCTTGTGCTAAAGTAATCACGATTAGTCTACCCGAAGACTATCTGGTTAGTAAAGTGCCGTTTTTTAGCGGTTTAGAATGATTTCGGTTCTGGTTGCACAACAGTTAGGCTCGTGTTCAGTAGGATATCTCAGGTTAGACATGCCCATTCGCTACTTCACCTCCCACCCCTCGTTCACCATCAGCGGCAACGCTTCTATCTCCTCCTCGTTCAGCGCAGATACATAGGCCGGGCATAGAGCGGGATCTCCACCTGGATTCCGGTCCCTGCCAGTTCCTCTAGCCACCATTGGGGCTGCTCTGTGTGAACGGGGATAAGCACTTTGGGACGCACGGTCTTCACGAGCTGGAGCAGTTCGGGTCCGTCAGCATGCCCGGAGGCATGATAGCCCGGCACCACGTCAACCTCGGCCACCCGGCCAGTCCGGTCACGAGCCACTACCTCCAATCCGACCGGTTCCATCCCGAAGTGGCGGATCCAGTTCCATAGTCGCACCAGGTCTACCTTCTGTTCCTCGTCATAGGCCTTGCTATTGGAGTAGATGTACGCGCCTCCGGGGGCCTCTCCCAGGATATGTTCGACGTCCAACAGGTCTGCCATATCCCACAGGCTGAAGGCCAGGATGTAGTCACCGGGATGTGCCTTGACTTCGTCAGGGCCCAAAAGGTTGTCGGCATACACCTGCCGGGTTATCTGCTCCCATTTGTACTGCTGGCCTTTGGGATCGTCATACACGGCCAGCCATGGCTCCCGCTCCAGATCTGGGACGGATGCCGGCTCAGCCAGGCGCATGGCCGCCAGCAGGTAGGCATCTTTGGGCTGGATGAGCAGACGTCGCTTAGTCTGGCGGGCGATGTCCAGAAAGGTGATGAGCCGCTCTACGTTGCGGGGGGCGAAATCGGCGACAACCAACCTGCCTTCGGCCGCCTGAACGGCGGCCAGACAGTTGTCCCTGACCTCATCCTCGGTCACGCGTTCACCGATACCGGCGCGGGTTCCCTCGCAAAGCAAGGCAAGAGGACGGAGAACCGAAAGCTCTTCCGCAAAACGGTAGCTGAGGTCACGGTTACGCCCATGGAACCTGATGTCGCCGGTATAAGCTATCAGGCCGGCCGTCGTCTCCACGACGAAGCCATCCGCTCCGAAGAGGGAATGGTCCAGCGGCCACCACCTAAGGTTCAAGGGAGCCGGTTCGCTGTGCGTTCCTGCTTCCGGGGCGGGCTGATCCTGCTTGGCTGGCCGCCAGACCCAGAAGCTCCAGGCGCTGGCAAAAGGATCTGATGCGCTTGCACATCCTGCAGGCTCGCCATCGAGGAAGCCCCACCGCCGCCAGACATATCCCTTCGACTGATCTGCCGCCAGCAGGCCGTTCTCTTTGACGGTATGAGGGTTGGCGTAGACCACCCCCGAAGCGCCGGGCTTGCCGCTGTCCTGCATGGCCTTGGCAATGAAGGCCGTCATGCGTGAGGATAACACCGCAATGTCAGGGTCCACAAAGTCCAGATCACCACTATGATCCAGATGTGCATGAGACAACACGATGGCATCTACCGCCGGCCCCTCCCGCCTCAGGTCCCGGTAGCCTGGGCAGATTCGAAAGCGTGCCCAGAAATCCGCATAGGCAGCGGGTTCGTCCCGTTCCATGCATTGCCGTCTTCTGCGCCGACCCGCCCGGTCGGAGTACTCCTCCTCCCGCACTGTAACGTGTGCCGGGTTGAAAATGGGGACCAAGTCATCCCTGTACAATCCTTCCAAAGGGGGAATCAGGCCCAGGGCCATGGCATCCAGCAGCCCCCTGGTTGTCCGCTCCCGCACGAAGACGCCGTCGAAGTAGTCACTGTAGCGGCCGAAAGATTTGCCAAAATCGAGGAAGGCCCGGACGTTTCCGTCTTCGACCAGGACCTTACTGCCGCCTATCTCGTTGATACCCCCGTAGCAGGTAATCATTGTAGCCATTATTGATACTCAGGTCATCCTATAGGCGATCGGGTTAACACCTCGTCCGGGGTCAGTCACAACCTCCGCGGTCTGACCCCCCAAAGATCTCCCTCGCTGTTTCCACGGCAATGCGCTCCAGCCTGCGTCTGCGTGCCGGGTAGCGTAACCGCTTCAGGGCACTTTTTTCCAGTTGGCGGACACGCTCGCGAGAGATACCGTACTCGTGGCCGAGATGGGCCAGGGACGGTCGAGGAGAGCCGTTCAGACCGTAGCGGCGGACGATGATGTCGTCGCGTCGGGACGGCAGGATCTCGGCCATCCACGACCACCAACGCCGGAGAAGCCCGGCCAGGTAGTCGTCCAGGTGATCGCTCCGCAGCCGTGTGATCTCGTCTTCGTCCATCCCCGCAGCGCGCAGGATGTCGCTCAGCCAGCGGGGGTGGCCGTAGATCTCTTCGAGGAACTTGTTTATGCTTTGCAGGCGTGCTTGTGTCTCTGGACTCTGGCCAGACATTTGGACAGACACCTACTCCAGACCCATAGCCCGGAAAGCAGCGCTGATGGGGTCGGAGTAGAAGATAATCTGCAGCTTGTCCAGCACGTCGGAGGGGATGTCGGCGAAGTCACGCTTGTTCTCGGCGGGGAGCAACACGCGCTTGGCCCCGTTGTCCATGGCCAGTTGCAGGCGCTCGGTTAGGAGATCCACCTTCAGCAGTCCTCCTCGCAGGCTCATCTCCCCCAATACTACCAGCGACTCCACCATCGGCTTGCCCAATAGTGCGCTCACCATAGCCACGAAGAAGGCCACCCCTGTCTCGCTTCCCTCCCTGGCTCCCATCAGGTTGACCAACTGCACGTGCAGGTCGTAGTCGTTGGGATTCTTGCTCAAGCCCAGCCGCGAGTACTGGGACTTGAGATAGGTGTGGGCTGTGTCAACGGCATCTCGAACCGCCCTGGATGGCGAGCCGGTTACACGCAGCTTACCACTCCCTTTCATGGCCTGGGCCTCGATACGGAAGATGACCAGTCGGCCGTCAGCCTGATCGGTGCCCACGGTGAAGGTCACGCCCGGATCGAGTTGCCCCGGGGTGATTAGCCCGCCGCTGGTCTGCTCTGGCATGGCGACGAAGGTCTCCTGGCGGGTTTCAAGGTCAATGTAAGAGAAGTTGACCGCCCAGAACTCCAGACCGCCCATACGCCTGAGTTGCTCTTTGACCCGCCGCCGGCCTTCCATGGCCAGTTGCAGGTACTCCTCCAGTTCATCCTGGGACACCTGACCGTCTGGATGCAGTAGCTTGACCAAGCCGGAGACCGTCTTGCGCACGGCCCGCACGTCTCGCTGATTCAGGTGGCTGCCCAGGCTGAAGTGCCTATCCACCAGATCGGCGTAGCTGGTCTTGCGTAGGGAGCGCCAAACCTCGGTGATGTAGTCCACCACCAGGCCGTAATGATCGGTCAAGTATTCCGGCCTCATCTTGTCCATCTCCCAGCCCGGCAGGTAGAAGTGGATGCGGTCAATCAAGGCCAGGTCTTGCATCTGGTCCGACAGTGGTTGCAGGAGATGCGAGGTCTTGACCAGCGTGGCCACGTCGCCGTCCAGGTTGCCATTGAACACGATGGCTGCTTCGGCTGGCACCTCTTCTTTGCCGCGGGAGAAGCTGCCTGATTCCATGAAGTCCTTGAGGATCTGGACGCCGTTAGGGTCTTTGAAGCGCACCCCGGCCACCTCGTCGAAGGCGACCACGTCCCATAGCCCGACCAGACCGATGCGTCCGGTGCCCAGATGCATGAAAAGCTGGGCTACGGTCGTCTGTCCTCCTGAGATCAAGATGGCGTAGGGGGAGATCTCACGGTAGACGAAGCTCTTGCCGGTTGCCCGCGGCCCGAGCTCTAGCAGGTTGTAGTTGGTCTCGACCATGGGGATCAGCCGCATCAGGTACAGCAGTTTCTTGCGCCGGGTGAAGTCGGGATGGGTTGGCTCCAGGCCAAGGCTGCGCAATAGCATGTCCAGCCATTCGTCGGTGCTGAAGCTGCCCCGCGCAGCCAGAAAATCGGTCAGGTCCGTCGAGGGCTGCTGGATGGGTTTGAGCCGCTCGATGGCAAATGGTCGCGTGACCCCCCTCTCCTGGAAGTCCGGGTCGTAGATCAGATCAACCAGGGCCCAGATGCCACCGACCAGCAGTTTGTCATAGCCGTGGACGATGTCATCGGCAATGAGGGCGTCTTTGACCCCCAGGTTGACCAACTCAGCCCAGAAGTGGTTCACGTTGGTGTCCAGGCGGGCCTTGACCTTATCCAGGATGCGGTGGCGGCCCTTCTGGCGGGTGATGGCCTTGACCTTCTCGCTCTCGTCAGCGCGGACGTAGTTGCGGCTCAGGGTCTCGCGTACGTAGTTCAGGCCCTTAGCCACGACCTCTGGATCAGTCGAGGCGCAATATTGACCCAGCAGGTACTCCAGCACGTAGACCGGCACGTTGAAGCCAACTTTGGTCTGACGTACCAGGTCCTTGCGCACTACCCGACCCGGAAAGGCATCGGCCAACTTCTGATCCAGTTCATCCAACACAAGCGTCTTTTGCATCGTAAACACTCCATCGTCACCACAGATCTACTTCACTGACGGCCTCCTGCTCGGCCAGCACCTCGTCGGTGACAGCATCGCGGAGCAGCCAGCGCACCTGATCGCCTGGCTCCAGGCCACAGCCCATGGGCAGGAAAACGTCTATCGTCGTCGGCTCGCTGGGACGAACGATGCAGCTCAGGGGTGGAATCACCGCCTGGCCGGCCTTCTCCAGGCTGAGAGCCACCTGTCGAGGCTGGTCGAAGATGTCGGCCGATACGGGCTGCAAGACGACCTTGAATTGAGCACTGCGGATCACCTTTGGCAGCTTCACCTGCACTCCCACGGGTCGCCCCAGTACCTGTTGGGTCACCGTCAGATGGGGAACTACCAACTCCTGAAGCGACAGTCCCCCGTGTACGTAGTTGTATGGGCCTGGCGTACGGAAGCAGCCGATGCCCCGGGGGAACCAGGCTACAAGGTCCTGGCTGCCCGGCACCGGGAAGCGCAACTGTTCCGTCTTGCCCAGATGTGGCCCTACCAGGTAGCGAGACTTCTTGGCTGGTGCTGGGACCGTTCGCACGCTGACCTTCTCGTGCTCCCCAACCTCGTCCAGCAGCAGGAAGCCGTGGTCGGCCACCACGTGGACCTCGTTCACGCCCAGCGCCAGGAGCTTGTGCACCCCTTTCTTGACCGATTGGAGCAGTGTGCTGAAGGTGTTCCAGGCCAGTGTACTAGCTGTTTCACCCACCGCGTCCAGTGTCGTGTCGAAGATGATGTAGGCAGCAACTTCAGGTATTCGGTCGGTCGGCGTGTTCAGCAACTCCTCCAAGTTGTAGAAGGCTGCACCTTTCAGATGTCGCTCCAGCCACTGTCGCCGGGCGCCTTTCTCTTTCAGATTGCCGCTGCCCTCGATGGTGACCTCCCAATCATCACTGTAGGCCACCTGCCGGCGGTCGCCGCCGGGCAGGAGGGCGGCCATGCCGATGGAGGTTACGGTGGGGATGGCAGCGAGGCGCGCGGCGAGCTGTCGCCGATCACCTGCGTTCTCGCTCTCCAGTGCCTCTCGCAGTTCCTGGCCCAGTTCGTAGCGCAGGGCATCCACGAACATGATGGCCACCCGCCGTCCCTTTCCTTCGGCTACCCCTTCACTCCGTTCAGGGCTTCGGCTCAGGACAGGTTTCGGTTCGCCTATGGCCTGGGCCCAAAAGGCATCCTGAGCGGGCAGAGCTTCTGGGGGCCAACGACCTTCCGCCTCCAGCAAGGTGCAGAAACGGTCGTTCATGCGGCGCAGGATGTCCCGATAGCTGCGAGCGCAGCGGTCGCGCAGCCGGTCGTGGGAGCGGGGGGAGGCGTCCAGGGCTTCGCGCAGGCGGCGATAGTCCTGATCAGTGCAGTACCACCCTTCGGCATAGCTTCGGAGCACCTCAGACGGTCGTGTCAAGCGATCGAGCTGCTGCCGTACCCAGTGAATGGCGGTCAGCAGGTCTCTGGCCAGGACCAGCAGCCGCCAACCGGGGTCCCGACCTTCGCGAGCCCAGAAGTCGTCGGCTCGTGCGGCGATGGAGCCGTCGTGAGCCTGCAACCAATTGCGCCACTCGTCCTCGCTCGCCAGCGAGTCCAAAGTCTTCTCGACGTGGGTCCAGAGGGCCTCCTGTACGTTGGCGAAGGTGTCTCGGAGGGTCAAGCCGACGTCATGGGGCAGGCCCACGGCCCAGCGCGTCAGGTCGTAGCGCATCTGGAGCTCGTCGGCCAGGCGGGCGTAGGTCATACTGTAGGTACGGTCGTTTTGCCAGCGGGTCACGAAGGTCCAACAGCGCTCGCGGTGGAGGGGCTCAGCCAGCCGGGCCGGGTAGGGGAAATCCTCCAGTTCGCTGTCGTGCTCACGCAGGTTGATCTCAGCCTGCATGTAGGCACAGGTGAGAATCAATTGGGCAGCCAGTCGGCGGGCGACCTCATCCGGATCGTCCTCTGGATCGGCAGCCAGCCCGTAGGCGCTCTCCAGTTGGGCGAAGAAGAGGCCGTCCAGCTTTTCCCGCTTCAGTTCGGTCAGTTGAACCTGTGGCTGGGTCAGGAAGCGGAGCAAGGCATCGTCGAAGTTGCCTAGCAGCGTCTCCCTCGCTCGCTCCAGGTTGGCCAGGTTGTACTCCCAAAACACACGTCCCTTGCCAACCGAACGGGCAGCCAGGCGAGGCAGTAGAGCACGCAGTTCGTGGGCCACTTCTGGATCATCGGGGAAGTCCAGGCCCTGCCGGCGCAGAAAGCGGTACAGGCGCTCACGGAAGATGAGGCTGGTAGCGAAGAAGGGACGCAGGATTTCGGCATCCTTCTGAGACAAGGGCAGGTAGACGACAGCTCGCTCGCCTGGCGCGCGCTTGACCAGCCGGTAGCGCACTTGGAGCAGGCTATCCTCGTAGCGCCACAAGGGAATGTCGGTCAGGTGATCCAGCAGGGCAACGTATTCCTGGTCTGGGTCGAACCAGAGGACGGTGTCGTGGTGTTTGGCGCGGTAGAAGTAGGAATTGAAATGGTCAGTTAAGGCTTGAATCAGCATGGCCTTACCTCGCTTACCCCAATTCGGAGATAGAACAGGGAATAAACGGGGAATTCCCCGTTTATTCCCCGTTTTTCTCTTTCTGGGCCATTCGGTAGTGAGCGCCGCGCCCTATACCTACCTGTTCCAGGGCACCGCGCTCTACCAGCTTCCGCACCCTATAACGAGTCTGCTCTTCGCTCAACCCTGTTAAGGTCATCGCCTCCCGGCGCGTGATGCGGCCGCATTCTTGCACGTAGGACAGGATGGCTGCGTCAGGATCAATGGGTATGATCCCAACCCTTCTCTCCGCGCCCGCACGCAGTTCCGGTGCCAGGCGATATGCCGGCCCATCGGCCTTGAGCAATCCGGCCTGTGCTAACTCGGCCAATACATCGGCCGTGTTGGTCACATCCCGTTGCAGTATAGGCATTAGCTCATGGATATTCGTGGTCCCTTTCCGCCACACTTCCCATAAGGCCAATAACTCTTCCACCCCTAAAGCATGTTCCAGCTTCCGGTTGGCCTGGATGGTGAGCTGCACAAAGTCCAGATCAGCGGGACGGCTGTCCAGGGTGACGGTCACGTTCGTCTCGGTAGAGCGGTCGTAGCTCGGCGGTGGCCGGCCGTTGCTCAACTGACCATGGTAGATGATGCCTACGCCGCGACCAGTGCGTTCTACCAACCCGACACGCTTGAAAGCGTCGGCCAGCAACGGGTTGCGTGGCCGTGGCGCCGCCACCAGCAGGTTGTCAACGCGCACGCCCAGTACAAAGCCACCGGGGTTGGTCACCAGGGCGTGGTTGTCGTGCAGTTGAACATGGATGGCGCCCAGGCGAGTGTAATCGCGGTGGATGAGGGCATTGTTCACCGCCTCGCGGATCCCGCGCCGATCATAGCGCGGCACACCCACCCGGAAACTGCCCACCATCAGCTCCTGCTCCTCGTTGCGCACCTCAATCGCTTGCACCAACCATTCGTGGACACGCAGCAACGGCCAGCGACGGAACTCGTTGACCGCTACGTCGGTGCCACGTAATACCTGGAACGCCACTTCATGGGCTGGCAGATATTCGCGCAATGCGCTCTCCTTGCCGACCAGGAGTAGCCCAGCCAGCGTGGGGGTGAGCACGTTGTCCTCGGCGCGCACCAGGCCTAGCGCACGGGCGATGGCCTGGTCCGACAGCTCGAGTAGCGCCGCATCGCCCCGGTTCTCCTCTACCATGCGGCGCAGGCGGGCGAACTCGAGGGGGTCCAGGTCATCCCAGGTTGTACCAGGCACCGGCAGCGCCGAAAGGTCGGTCAGGCCACGGTCGGCACGCCAACTGGTCAGTTCGTAGGGGTAGAGGGGACGGCAGCCAGGCCTCCCGTGGGTATCGGTATAGCGAATGACCAGCTTGCCGTCGCTGGTCGCCACCGGCTGGTGGGCGGCTGGCACGGTCACCACCGCTACCGGCCCTTCGGGCAGGTCCACAAAGGCCACTTCCACGGCCAACGAAGGCACGGTGCGGCTGGTCACGAAGGCAGCCAGGAACCCCGGTCGCGTACGGTGGTCGGGGTGTAGACCCGTAACGGTTCCGTCATCCTCAACGCCGATCAGAATAGTGCCGCCCTGGCCGTTCGCCAGGCAGACGACGGTCTCCAATAGATCAGCATCGGACAGCGGTCCCCGGTCGCTTTTGAACTCCACTGTGGTTGATTCACCTGTGGCAATGATCGCTCGTAGCTGCTTTTCCGTCATGCGTCTGTCTCCCAAATCGGGCAATCCGATCACACTACCTTCCTGTACCTCAACACCTCCCCCTCTTGCAACGGAGTGATGTTCACCTTCACGCCGTCGTCCAGCACCGGGTCGTAGACGCCGCCACGGTACGGCCCCTCGGCCCAGTCGGGGGTGTCGCACTCCACTTCGCCCTGGATAACGGCCAGCAGCCGCTTCTCGAACTCGGCCAGGTCATCCAGAAGGGCTTCGGCCTGGTCAATGCGGCGGTGAGCCTTCTCGGCCCGCGCAGCCTCCAGCTCCGCCTCGGCTGCCCGGCGGCGGGGCCAGAGGTAGAGGGTTTGCACCTTGCGCAGGGTATCCCGATCCAGTTTGTGGATATAGACGAAACAGGCGAAGAGATTGCGAGGACTGGCCAGGTGCCAGATGATAGGGCAGCGTTTGTAGAGTTGAGTGTGCCACTTGAAGAACGGCCCGTCCAGCCAATCGGCGAAGCTCTGACCCAGGACCGGCTTGATCTCCGTCTCCATCCTGAAGGCAGCGTCCTCGCCGAACTCGGCCTCCATGCCGCGGCGCACCTCGTCCAGGGCGGTGGTTTGGCCGGCGCCGGGTGTCAGGGGCAGAATTCCGTCCCGCTTCTCCTGGAGGGCCTGGAGGAGGAAGTAGGAGACGAGACGGCGGACGTGCTCGCGGCGCTTCTCTTTGTTGGATTTCCCCTCCAACTGAGGCCAGACCAACTCCGGCGGCCGGTCGCCCAGCTCCCGTTCGATGAGGGCGCGGTCTTCAGGAGAAATCTCGTACAGGTCATAGACGGCCTCATCAATCTGGGCCTGGAGCTGTTGCAGGCGGGCGTCGGCGACGGTTTCTACGCTGCAGACGTGATCGAGCAGAGATTGGAGGTTGGAGGTTAGAGGTTGGACTTTGGATATTGGATATTGGGTATTGGGTATTTCCAGTTCGGTGGTTGCTCCAGCCAGGAGGGTGCCCTGGTGCGCCTGGATGAGCCAGGGGGCGTCGAAGCGGGTGCAGGTCTCGTTGCCGGTGTCCCAGGAGGCCTTGAGGGCGAAGATTGTTTGAGCGTTGATAGAAACAACACTTTGCTGAGGATTTGGCGGTACTTTGCATGGCAACTGCTGCATCAAGCCAACTTCCCAGCTTCGACTAGGTGTCATGAACAGCATGAGTTGTTGTGCTAAAATGCTGTTGAGGTAGCCAAGCACAAACCACAAATTGGCGGGCTCATTGACGAAGATTCCTAGGCCTTTTGCTCCGAATGTCGCATTCGGTGGTAGATAACGAACGTTGAGGCCCTTAACTGTATCGTGAGGATAAGTTAGCCCTTCCTTGAAGTAGTATGCAGCATTTCGTATAACTGCCCCCTCAGACACTTTTAGTACTTTGCCGTTGTCAAGCCAGTCTATGGCAAGGTATAAGTCCTGATAGTATCGAGAGAATTCCCCACCTTTTGCATGGGGTACCCACCGTTGGATAGGTGGTGTCTTTTGTCCACTCATTTCCCAAACATAGCGCAGGAACCGTTCATCATTGGCTGTCGATAACCCCATACGCACATCTCCGAACACTTCGCCAAAGGGCGCGTGATTGGAGAAAAGTTCAAGTAAACGGTGTGGAGCCCAATAAGCCAGTGAGCATCTAGGGGTCAGTGTGAAATCATCTTGCCATACGACAAACACCCGGCATTGATGTCTAGGGTCACTAAGTCCTCTACACATGTTATAGACAACTTGCTGTTTGTCTTCAGCATCTAGCAACCTCAAGAACGTTGCAGGCAATTTTCTACTTGATTCGGTTGGTGATCTCTCAATGACCGTGGCACAAGTTTCTACGGCAGCATCATCCAAAATGCCAAATCCTAAATCTGCAGTAGCTCGCAATTGCGTGAGCGGAATAAGAAACTGTCGTCTGAATTGCTCAAAGGTTGCCAGAAAGAAGAAGGTTCTCGATGTTATGGCTCCACAGTAACCACCGGGGATGAGTAAGTCATGTGCACGTTCGAAAAACGCAGTGTACAGGTCATTTGTACCATACTGGAAAGTTTTCTGGAGGTAACGTTGTACCGAAAACAGCATCTCCTTCGGTTTGTTATACGGCGGATTCATCACCACCACGTCGTAGTCGTTGAGGAAGACGTCCAGCAGGTGGACGGATTTCTCGGCTTCCTCAGCGAAGAGCTGGGCGTTGAGATCGTGGGTCTGGAGGGCTTCGGCGGCGAAGGCGCGCAGGTCGTCGAGCAGGCGGGCCAGGGTGTAGTGGGCACCCCACTGCTCCGGCACGGCGCCGGCAACTTCGGCCAGGGAGAGTTGGCGAGTGGGCGGCTCGAAGCCAGGCAA
>VGOG01000010.1 GCA_016875995.1 Chloroflexota bacterium | reverse complement strand
TACGAAACACGAAACTCCAAGGCTCCTGTCATTCCCTTCCTGATCTACTGGTTGATCGGGAGCCTGGTTCTCTACAGTTGGGCCGGCGAGAAGATGCCCTGGCTGATTCTGCACCCTGTCCAGCCCATGATCGTCGTGGCCGGCTATTTTGTCGGGCGGGTGTTCGAGCGGATTGATTGGCGGGGACTCTGGCGGGACGGTGGGCCGGTCCTGGCCCTGCTGTTGATCCTCACCCTCTTCGCTGGCTCGGCCCTGGTCAGCACGAGGCCTTTCCAGGGGAGATCGCTGGCTCAACTGAGCGCCACGCTGCAGTGGCTGGCGGCGCTGGTGGTGGGCACGATCCTCGTCCTGGGCGTGGTGCGCTACTGGCGAGGCCTGGGGACAAAACGCAGCTTGCGGGTGGTCTTCGTCACCGTCTTTGTGCTGCTCTGTCTTCTTACCGTACGTTTCAGTTGGATGGCCAATTACATCAACTACGATATGGCCAAGGAGTTCATCGTCTACGCTCACGGCACTCCCGATATCACGCTGACCATGAGGGAGATCGAGGACATCTCGCGGCGCACGGTGGGCGATAAGAACATAAAAATAGCCTACGACAACGAGTCCACCTGGCCCTTCGAGTGGTACCTGCAGGAGTATCCCAACACGGCCTACTACGGCTCTCAACCCACCAAACAGGCTCTGGATGCCCCGATCGTCCTGGTCGGCCCGCCCAACGACATCAAGGTCAGGCCCTTTTTGGGCGACAACTACTACTGGTTCGAGCGACGGCAGATCTGGTGGCCCATGGAGGAGTACAAGAACTGGACCCCCGGCAAGATCCTGGCTATTTTGCGAGATCCAGCCGAACGGGGTAAGTGGTGGAACATCTTTTGGTATCGCAAGTATCCCCGCTCCACCGACGACTGGTATTACAAGGACCCGTTTTATTTCTGTGTGCGCAAGGATGTGATCAACCAGCTCTGGGATTACGGCGTCGGTCCGGCCCCGATAGAAGTGGTGGAGGATCCCTACGCCGAAGGGAAGCGTGAGGTGCCGGCCACGCTGATCTGGGGCAGCCAGGGTAAGGGCAACGGCCAGTTCCAGGATCCGCGAGGCATCGCCGTGGACGGGGCGGGCAACGTCTACGTCGCCGATAGCAACAACCATCGCATCCAGAAATTCGACGCAAACGGCAAGTTCCTCGCCCAGTGGGGCAGTCAGGGGACAGGCAACGGTCAGTTCCAGGAGCCTTGGGGCATCGCCGTGGACGCCGAAGGCCACGTCTACGTGGCCGACACCTGGGGCCATCGCATCCAGAAATTCGATGCTGAGGGGAAATTCTTGCTGCAGTGGGGCGGCTACAGGTCTACCGGGGGCGCTGCGGTGGGCGAAGAGGGCTTTTTCTGGGGGCCGCGCGACGTAGCCATTGACGCGGCGGGAAACGTCTACGTGACCGACACGGGGAACAAGAGAGTGCAGGTGTTTGATCCCGATGGCCAGTTCCTCGATCAATGGGGTGGGTTCGGGGTAGCGGATGGCCAGATGGATGAGCCGGTAGGCATCGCCATTGACGAGGAGGGCTACATCTACGTGGCCGACACCTGGAACCAGCGGGTGCAGAAGTTCGCTCCCCCCCTGCCTGCGGGGGGGGAAAGAGGGGGGGGTATCACCAAGTGGCCCATCTCTGGCTGGTATGGTGAATCGGTGGTCAACAAGCCCTACCTGGCCGTCGCTGGGGGTCGCGTCTACGTCACCGATCCGGAGGGCTATCGCGTGCTCGTCTTCGACCAGAGCGGCGAATTCGTCGCCACCTTCGGCGAGTACGGCTTCGACAGCAAATCCTTTGCCCTGCCAATCGGCATCGCCGTTGATGCCGAGGGAAACATCTACGTGACCGATTCGGCGAATCATCGAGTGATGAAGTTTGCACCAATTGACTGATTATGCAAGAACGACGCAAAATCACTAACCTGATACTGACCCTGGCGGCGGTGGGCCTGGGGTTCTTCGCTCAGACCCGTTTCCGAACGGACCTCATTCGCGATGCTTTGATTCTCTATGTCGTGGCTGTCGCGCTCTTCGCCTATGCTAACCGCACTCAAAGCTCAAAGATCGAGGCGGAGGGGCCTCAGGCGGTACGGCCAGGGATTTCGACACGTCAGTTGGGCTGGGGCCTGGCGTTGCTGGCCCTGGCTGGGGTTTGCATTCTCCTCTCTTTACGTCTCTTCGGGCGCAGTGCTCCTACGACTACCGCTTGGCTCCTCTACATAGCCAGCATTATCTTCTTCGTAGCCGCTTTTTGGGCGATGGAGTTCACCCCAGGGAAGTGGAACCTCCGTCAACGCCCCTTCTTCGACAGACTGAAGACGTTATCACGGCTCTGGCCTCCTGAGAGAGACGCCGCTATCTTGTTGGCCATCCTCGCCATCGCCGCTTTCGTGCGTCTCTATAACCTGGACTCTCTCCCCTTCGGCGTGTGGTACGACGAGGCGGTGAATGGCCTGGAGGCTATGCGCATCCTGGAGGATCCCCGCTATCGGCCCATTTACATGCAGCCTACCAACTCCCCGGCCCATTTCATGTTCCTGGTCTCCTTCTCGTTCAAGCTCTTTGGCCTAGACATTTTCCCTGTTAGAGCCGTCAGTGCCGTCTTTGGTGTGGCGATGGTAATCGCCGCCTATCTCTTCGGCCGCGAGTTCTTCGATCGGCGGCTGGCATTGGTCCTGGCCTTTCTTCTGGCCGTCTCCCACTGGGGAGTCAATTTCAGCCGCATTGGGATGTATTGCATCACTACTCCCTTCTTTGAGTTTCTGGTCCTCTACTTTCTGATGAGAGGACTGCGCTCCGGACGAAGCGTGGATTTCGCCCTGGGCGGCACGGCGATGGGCTTTGGAGCCTGCTTCTATTCCGCTTTCTATCTCTTTGTTCCCGTCGTCGGGCTATTTTTGATCCACCAGGCCATCGTCGAGAGAGGCTTTGTGCGGCGCCACCACCTGGGCGTTCTCGTCTTCGCCCTGGCGGCCCTCCTGGTCTTCGCCCCGGTGGCCCAATTCGCCTGGCGAAACCCCCAGGCCTTCTCCGATCGCGCACGTGTTACCTCGGTATTCAAGGGGAGGACTGGCGATGAAGCCATCGAAGTGGCCCGTCAGAGCGCCAAACAACATCTCCTGATGTTCAACTATCGCGGCGATCCCAATGGCCGCCACAACCTGCCCGGCCAGCCAATGTTGGATTTCGCCACTTCTGCTCTCTTTGTGTTAGGATTCGGGTATAGCCTGTGCCGTGGGCTCCAGCCTAAGTACTTGCTATTGGTGATCTGGCTTTTGGTGATGCTGTGCGGCGGGATATTCTCCCTGGAGTTCGAGGCTCCTCAATCCCTGCGGGCCATCGGCACCATGCCTGCGGCCTACATCCTGGCCTGCGTTCCTTTGCATCTGATCGCTACGGAATGGGACACATCGGTGAGGCGCTGGTCCTGGCTGCTGGCCGCTGCCGGCTGCCTGCTCCTGGCCTACGTTGGCTGGAAGAATATGCACACCTACTTTCAGGTGCAGGCCAGGGACTTCGCCGTGTGGAACGCTTTCTCCACCGCCGAGACCCTCACCGCCCGCCGCATGGCCGAAATGGGCCCCGATTACGATTTTCACGTCATCTCCCTCTATCATAGCCATCCCACCCTGCGCTTTCTGGCCGGGAACGTAACCCACTACCAGCGCCTGGAGACCAACGCCACCATGCCCCTGCACCCCCCCTCACCCCCCCTGGTAGGGGGGGAGCGGGAGGCGGTGCTCTTCTTCGATCCAGAGAGGCGTCCCCTGTTCCTGGACGCCAGGCGCTACTACCCAGGGGGCGTCTTTGAGGAGTTTCACTCTCCCTACGGCGGCCCCGCCGTGTTATACTACTGCCAACTATCGCCCACCCAGATCAAGGACATCCAGGGGCTGGTGGGCCGTTATTACCGGGGAGCAGGGGAGCAGGGGAGCGAGGGAGCAGGGGAGCTCGTCCTGGAGCGCAAAGATGCCCAGATCAGCTTCGATTGGGAGTCCGAATCACCTTTGCCTGTGCCCTTCAGTGCCCGCTGGGAGGGAGTACTGTACGTCCCGCGATATGGGCACTACCACCTGGGCCTCAGGGCGCCTGCTGAGGGTCAAGTCTATCTGGACGAGAACCTTCTGCTGGAGGAGCCCGGCGAGGCCAGGCTCCTCCTGGCCAAGGGCAACCATGCCCTGCGAGTGGAAGCCGAAGGCGGGGCTGGACGAGTGGATCTCTACTGGCAGCCGCCAGGGGAGCCGCCCAATCCCATTCCCCAACAGTTTCTCTATACCACCCCGCCTGTGACCAACAACGGCCTGTTGGGTCGCTACTACCGCGGCCTGGAGTGGGCGGGAGAGCCAGCGCTGGAACAGATTGACCCCTCCCTGGCCCTCTATTTTCACGTCACCCTCCTGCCCCGGCCCTACACCGTAGAGTGGGTGGGCAAAGTGGAAGCCCCCGTATCCGGAAGCTATGCCTTTGGTCTGGAGTCCATTGACGACTCCTGGCTCTACGTTGACGGGCAATTGGTAGTGGAAACCCACGTGCCCAACCAGTACCGCGAGGGGCAGATCAGCCTGACCGCGGGCTGGCACGACATCACCGTGCGCTACGTGGACAGGAGCAGCCATTCCCACGTCAATCTCTATTGGAGGCCGCCCGGCGGCGGGCAGGAGATCGTGCCCGCGGAGCGACTTCTTCCCCCTCAGGGGGCCTACCCTGAGATGGTGATACACACGCCGACGCCGCCTCCTGTGCCCACGCAGATTCAGGAGATGGCTCTGGGCCAGCCCGCGATCTGGGGTGGCCCAGGAACGGACGAGGGGCTGTTCAACGAGCCCCGCGACATTGCGGTGGACCAGGAGGGCAACGTCTACGTGGCCGATACCGGCAATCGGCGTATCCAGAAGTTCGATAGCCAGGGCGAGTTCCTCCTGGCCTGGAGCGGCGGGGAGCAGAGCTTCGTCGAGCCCCTGGCGGTGGTGGTGACCAGTCGGGGCCAGGTGCTTGTCCTCGACTCCGAGCCGGGATGGATCTATCGCTTCAGCGCCGACGGCCACCCCCTGGGTCGCTTCGGCGGGCCGGAGGCCCAATTCTTCCACCCGCGGGGGATGGCCATTGATGCTCAGGACCACATCTACGTTGCCGACACCGGGGGCTGTCGCTTGGTCAAATACGACACCGAGGGCAACCGGTTGGCTCAGTTCGGGGAGAAGGGAAGTGGTCCCGGCCAGATCCTGGAGCCCACCGACGTGGCTATCACCCCGTGGGGCGACATGTACGTGGCCGACACGTCCAACCGGCGCATCCAGCGCTGGGATAACTTTGGCCGCTATCAGGCCGAGTGGGCCATCCCTCTGGCCAGCCCCTACAATGGCCCCCACCTGGCCCTGGCTGCCGATGGCAGTCTGTTCGTTACTAGCCCTGAGGAGCACCAGGTGCGGCGCTATTCTCCGCAGGGCGAGCTTCTGGGTCAGTGGGGCGGCGCGGAGCAGTTCCGCATCCCCGTGGGCCTGACGATAGATGAGGCGGGCAACCTCTACGTGGCCGATACCCTGAACCACCGTATCCAGAAGTTCGAGAGCAGGGAAGTCCAGTGAGAGACAAGATAGCTTTCGCTTTGTACACAGTTGCGTTGATGCTTGCCTTCGTTGCTCAGCATTTCTTCGCCGAGGATAGAACCCATTACCGACAGGCGTTGCTCCTCTACGGCGTGGCCATCGCGGTGGTCTGGGTCTATGCTTTTCTGGAGGGGCGCTGGTCGGGTTCACCCCAAGCGGAGGGCGACCTCGCTACAGCGGCGTCCATCAGTGAGCGTTCCAATTTCACACCACGCAGGGTGGTCTTGTTTCTGTCCTCCCTGGTGGCCTTGTTTTTTGTCCTGACGCTCCAGCGAAGGGACATGGCTTATCCAGGGCAGGTCATCGGCTGGCTGGTTAGCATGGCCCTCTTGGTGGCTGCTTGCTGGCCCTACGGCACGCCACCAGGCACCTACTGGCGCGGGTTAAAGTCCCACTGGGTCGAAGTGGGCCTGGTGGTGCTGATCGTTGTGCTGGGATTTGTCCTGCGAGCCTATGACCTGGATTCCATCCCCGGCGGTTTCCACGGCGACGAAGGCGAATGGGCGATGGATGCCGTGGGCATTTTGGAGGGCCGACGAGTCCCACCTTTTGGCACAGGTTGGGACGAGCACCCCAGCCTGTTCTCTTACCTGCAAGCCACTACGATGAAAATTTTCGGCATGAACGTCACGGGGGTGCGCATGCTCTCGGCCATAGCAGGCGCGCTGACCGTGCTGGCCTTGTATCTGTTGATCAGGCAGATGTTCGGTAGATGGTCAGCTACCGTAGCTGCTTTCCTGCTGGCGGTCTCCCACTGGCACATCCATTTCAGCCGCCTGGCCATGAACGACATCGAGGTCCCTTTGTTCACGACGCTGATCATCTACTTTCTGTATCGGGGCCTGGAGTCTTGGCGCCCCCTGGACTATTGCCTGTCGGGGATGAGCCTGGGGCTCGCTTTCTATTTCGGCAACAAGTCGCATCTCCTACCGCCCCTGATCGTCCTGTTGTTCCTATACCTGATCATCTTCGGGCGGGGCTTTCTGCGCCATCAGTGGCGTAACATCCTGGTTTTTCTGATCGCGGCTCTCCTCACCTTGGCCCCCTTGGGACTGTTCTATTCCCGCTACGGCTGGGAGGGCTTTTTGGTAAAGCGGATGAACGACCGCTTCATTTTCAACAACATGGACCGCCTGCTCGCTGCTTATGGCACCACGGATGTGCTGGACGTGATGCGGATACAGACGGAGCGGGCTCTGCTGGTGTTTAACTACTACAGCGATGCCAGTGGCTTCTACGGCTTCACCCAGGAGCCGGTCTTGGACTTCTTCACCGCGGCGCTCTACGTGCTGGGGTTCGCCTACAGCGTCTATCGCTGGAGGGACGCGAGATACGCTCTCCTCCTCTGCTGGTTTGGCCTGATCCTGCAGGGAAGCTTGTTATCCATAGATCCCCCTCAAGCTCATCGCATCATTGCTTTGAGCCCAGCGCCCTTCGCCTTTGCTGCCATCGCCGTCGAGCAGTTCCGAGGGGAGTTGGCTAAAGCAGCAAACTTGCGAAAGGCTCTCTATACGGCTCTGCCCCTGGCCCTGGTCCTGGGCATCGTAGCCTACGTGAACATAGATGCCTACTTCGTCCGCTACGCCCAGTGGTGGCCCTGGCTGGACATTACCACCATGGCCAGGTACATCCGTGAGCTGGGCCAGGACCACCTGATCTATTTCTTCGGGACGCCCCACACCTACGTCAAGCACGGCACCATCCGCTTCATCGCTCACGGTGTGGAAGGGATAGACGTGGCCAACGTGGCCGACGTTGTGCCCGTCCGGCAGGAGGTTGACCGGGACGTGGCCTTTGTCCTGATGGGCAGCCATCTCCAGACCCTGTCCTTCATCGAGGGTTATTACCCCGCTGGGGTGTTGCGCAATTTCGAGGATGCGAAAGGGAGAATGTTGTTCGCTGCCTATCTGGTTGGGCAGCAGGAAGTGGCCAGCAAGCAGGGGTTGGTGGCCCGCTGCTACAAGGGAGCCGAAGTCCTGAGCGGAGCGAAGGAACAGGAGCAGGGGAGCAAGGGAGCAGAGGAGTTCATCCTGGAAAGAAAAGATTCTCAGATCAGCTTCGATTGGGAGACCGAGCCACCTTTGTCCCTGCCCTACAGTGTCCGATGGCAGGGTACCATACATCTTCCCTCCCAGGGTAGTTACTTGATGGGATTGGACTCGACCCAACCCTCGCGCCTGTTCATTGACGGCTCGCTGCTGGTGGAGAATCCCGGCGGACGCCAGGCGTCAGAGGTGACCCTGGCCGCTGGCCCTCACGCCATCACGGTGATGGGCATCGCTGCCAGCAGCGGAGATGAGATCGCCCTCTATTGGCGTCCCCCAGGCCGGGGGGAGGGGATGGTTCCCCGCTACGTGCTGACACCCAGGTCGGAGGCCAACGGCTTGCTGGGGAGCTACTATTCGAACGCCGATTGGGCCGGCGAGGCGGCCTTGCGGCGTGTTGATCCTCTCATTTCCTTCCGCTGGTTTCACCAGCCCCAGGCATCACCCTTTTCCGTCCGCTGGGAAGGCTGGATTCACGTACCGGAGTCGGGCCGCTATACCTTCGAGACCTTTGCTAATGGCGAGGTCTGGCTCTCCATCGGCGACCAATTGGTTCTCCACGACGATCAGCCGGTGGTGGAGAGATGGTATCGGTCGGAGGCCGACCTGGTGGCTGGCGTGCACAAACTGGAGCTTCGCTATCGCTACCTTTCAGGCTGGCGGCTGTTGGAGCTTTATTGGACCAGGCCAGACGGCCAGAGGGAGTTGGTGCCAACCGAGGTTTTCCTACCCAAAAGGGAGTTGGTTTTGGCTCCTGGTACGGAGACGCAAGTTCCGGCCGCAGGTTTGGCCTGGGGAAGCCAGGGGGATGCTCCAGGGCAGTTCGATGATCCTCGAGACATCGCTGTAGACGACCAGGGCAACGTGTACGTGGCCGATAGCGGCAACTGCCGCGTGCAGGTCTTCGACGCTGCTGGTCGTTTCATTGCCTCCTGGCAGGGCGGGGACGAGCGGTTCGTCGAGCCTTCGGCCGTGGCCTGGGACGAGAGGGGCTATGTTCTGGTGTTGGATTCTGGCACGGGGTGGATCCACCGCTTCACGAGTGAGGGGCGTTTTCTGGACAAGTTTGGTGGCCCTCGGGCCGGGTTTCTCTGTCCTTGCTGGCTGGCGGTAAATGAGGCTGGCCAGGTGTACGTGCTCGATAGCGGCCACAATCGGGTGAAATTGCTGCAACCGGCCAGATAGAACCTGAAGAATCTGACGAGTGTGGTACAATCTCGGTCCTGCCGATGGCGGGGCTTTGTTTTGAGGAGGACCAATTGAAACTCCAGGAGCATCAGTCTAAGCGCATCTTTGCCCGGTACGGCGTGCCTGTTCCAGAGGGCGGAGTGGCCACCACTCCCCAGGAGGCACGAGAGATCGCCGCGCGACTGGGCAAACCAGTCGTGGTGAAGGCCCAGGTCCTGGTGGGTGGCCGGGGGAAGGCAGGGGGCATCAAGTTGGCCGAGACGCCCGAAGAAGGGGGGGCCATCGCTGCTCAGATCCTTGGCATGGACGTAAGGGGGCTGCCCGTCAGAAGTGTCCTGGTCGAGGAAGCGGCCGACATCGCCAGCGAGATTTACCTGGGGGTGGTCGTTGACCGTGCGGCCAGGCGGCCGGTGATGATGGCTTCATCCGAAGGGGGCATCGAGATCGAGGAGGTGGCCCGCCGGACTCCGGAGAGGATCATCAAGGTCCCTGTGGATCCCTTCCTGGGCCTGCGGGATTATCAGGTGCGTGAGATGGCCTACGGAATCGGCCTGGAATACGATTTGATGCCAGGCTTTGTCAAGGTAGCCAGGGGGCTGTACACCGCTTTTGTGGAATGCGATGCCTCCCTGGCGGAGATCAATCCTCTGGTGGTCACAGGCGACGGGGCTTTGCTGGCGGTGGATGCCAAGGTGCTGTTGGACGACAACGCCCTTTTCCGCCATCCAGACCTGGCCGGGATGCGCGACCTGCACGAGGATACGCCAGCGGAGCGCGAGGCGCGAAGCTATGACATTAGCTACGTCCAGCTCGATGGGACCATCGGCTGCATGGTCAACGGGGCGGGGCTGGCGATGGCCACCATGGACCTCACCAAGCTCTACGGCGGCGCGCCGGCCAACTTCCTGGACATCGGCGGTGGGGCCAAAGCTGATACCGTGGCGGCTGCCTTGCGCCTCATCCTTTCGGACAAGAACGTCAAAGCTGTGCTCTTCAACATCTTCGGGGGCATTACCAGGTGCGATGAGGTGGCACGGGGCATCCTGGCCGCGCTGGAAGGGGTCGAGACCGACGTGCCCATGATCGCCCGCCTGGTGGGCACCAACGAGCAAGAGGGGCGCCGCCTGCTGGCTGAAGCGAAAATGATCACTGCTGTTACTTTGGAGGAAGCGGCGCAGAAAGCGGTAGCCGCTGCCTCCGCCTGCGGTGGGCGGACATAAGTTAAATCCAAAGCTCAAAGCTCAAAATCCAAAGGATGGGTGAGATGGATTGTATATTCTGTGCCATCATTGAGGGCCGAGCTCCGGCCGAGGTGGTTTTCGAGGACGAGGAGACGCTGGCCTTCATGGACATCAACCCGGCCAATCCGGGCCACACCCTGGTCATCCCCAAGCGGCACGTGCGTAACATCTACGATTTGGATGAGCAGACGGCGGCAGCGGTGATGAGGGCGACGGTGCGAGTGGCCCAGGCGATCAAGAGGGCACTACAGCCCGCCGGCATGAACCTGGTCCAGAGCAACGAACGCGCAGGGGGCCAGGAGATCTTCCACATTCACATACACATCATCCCTCGGTGGTATGGCGACGGGCTCCGTTTGGCCCGACCACCGGAGGTGAGAAGGACTATGCCCATCAAGGAGGCGGCGGCCGGGATCCGCCGCGAGGTGGCGAGGAAATAAGACTTCGGAAGTCTTTGAGGAGGCTTCTTTATGAGCATTCTAGTTGATAGGAATACCCGCCTTGTGGTCCAGGGCATCACCGGCCGCGAGGGGGAATTCCACACCCGCCAGATGCTGGACTATGGCACCAGGGTGGTGGCAGGAGTGACGCCGGGCAAAGGTGGCATGGAAGTGGTTGGCGTACCGGTCTTCAACACGGTCAAGGAAGCTATTGAGACCACCGGTGCCAATACGTCCATCGTCTACGTGCCGGCCCGCTTCGCCCCGGACGCCATCTACGAGGCCGCCGATGCAGGCATCCTGCTCATCGTCTGCATCACCGAGGGGATACCGGCGCTGGACATGATCAAGGTGAAGGCGTACCTGGATCAAAAGGGAGTGCGGTTGATTGGTCCCAACTGCCCCGGCGTGATCACCACCGGCCAGGCTAAGGTGGGCATCATGCCTGGCCACATTCACCAGCCGGGGCCGGTGGGGGTGGTGTCGCGTAGCGGCACCTTGACCTACGAAGTGGTCTATGGCCTGACCGCGCACGGCCTGGGCCAGTCCACCTGCGTGGGCATCGGCGGCGATCCCATTCTGGGCTCCGATTTCATTGACATACTGGCGCTATTCGCAGAAGACCCGGCTACCGACAGCGTGGTGCTCATCGGCGAGATCGGGGGCACCGACGAGGAGCGGGCGGCCGATTTCATCGCCAGCGAAATGACCAAGCCTGTGGTGGCCTTCGTCGCGGGAAGAACCGCCCCGCCGGGCAAACGCATGGGCCATGCCGGGGCCATCATCCAGGGCGGCACGGGCACGGCAGCAGAGAAGATCGTGGCTCTGGAGGCGGCCGGCGTGAAAGTAGCCCGCTACCCTGGCGAAATACCTGGACTTATAGGGATCAGGGACTAGGGATCAGGGAATTAGGCATCCCCTCATTTCCTGGTCCCTCTGGCTTCTTGACAAAATCATAGGAGGCTGGTATACTTCCTCAGCTTTTTGATGGAACAAACGGCGAGTTTGGCGGGGGATGAACCATGTCCTGAGCGTTAGCGAAGGATCGGATTTCCCCCGCTTTGTTCGCTCAGTTGTTGGGAGGATGAAGTGAAGTATTGGCGAAAGCCGCTGGATATCGAGCAGGTAGAGATCCCACGTGGTCGCATCCACATCTTGAGGGAACGGTGCAAAGAGTGCCGTTTCTGCGTGGAATACTGTCCCCGCGATGTGCTGGAGGAATCTGATGAGTTCAATACCAGGGGCTACCATCCACCTCGTGTCAAAGACGCGGAGGCCTGTGTCAACTGCGGCCTCTGCGAGATGCTCTGCCCTGAGTTCGCTATTTACCTGAATGGGGGAGGGGAGACACCGTGAACGAAGAGGGGATTTTGACTGGCGAGTTCTTCATGATGGGCGATGTTGCCTGCGCCGAGGGGGCCATCTCCGCCGGTTGCCGTTTCTTCGCTGGCTACCCCATCACCCCAGCTACCGAGGTGGCCGAACGCATGGCTGAGCGAATGCTCCAGGTAGGCGGGACCTATATCCAGATGGAGGATGAATTGGCCTCCATGATTGCCGTGCTGGGAGCTTCGTGGGGCGGGGTCAAGGCCATGACCGCCACCTCGGGCCCCGGCTTCAGCTTGATGATGGAGAACCTGGGCCTGGGTATCATGACCGAGACCCCTTGCGTGCTGGTTAACGTGCAGCGGGGCGGCCCCTCCACGGGGTTGCCCACTCTGGTGGGGCAGGGCGACATGATGCAGGCTCGCTGGGGCTCGCACGGCGACTACGAGATCATCGCCCTGGCTCCCAGCTCCCCTCAAGAGCTTTTCGACCTGACCATCCACGCCTTCAATCTGTCCGAGAAATACCGCACCCCGGTGCTGGTCATGACCGACGCCGAAGTGGGCCACATGACGGAGAAAGTGGTCATCCCCCCGCCAGAAAGGGTCGAAGCCTTTCCGCGCCGTAAGCCCACTGTCCCTCCCAGTGAATATCTACCCTACAAGGCCGACGACGATCTCGTGCCGCCTATGGCCAACGCTGGCGAAGGCTACCGCTTTCACATCACGGGACTTACCCACGACGAGTATGGCTACCCTGGCATGGATGCCGAAACCCAGGAGAGATTGATCACCCGCCTGGTCGAGAAGATCAGAAAGAACAAGGGTGATATAATCCAGCTCGAAGAGGAGGGCTTAGAGGACGTTGAAGTGGTGGTTTGCTCCTACGGCATCTCCGCTCGCACCGCCCTCTGGCCTGTGGAGTTGGCTCGCAGGGAGGGCATAAGAGTGGGCACTTTGCGGTTGATAACCGTCTGGCCCTTTCCTGAGGAGCGGATCAGACAACTGGCCGGGAGGGTGAAAGCTTTCGTCGTGCCAGAGATAAACTTTGGCCAGATCGCCCTGGAAGTGGAGCGCTGCGCCGCTGGACAGGCCGAGGTGATTCTCGTCCGCCACGCCGGCGGCGACATCCACGATCCGCAGAAAGTGCTGGAAGCGATTAGAAGGGCAGCGATCAGTGATCAGTGATCGGTGATCAGTGTTAGAAGGTGAATGAGATGCCGAAAGAGGGCAACAAGCAAGCAGTGAACCTGAAACCCGAAACCCAAAACTCGAAACCTGATAGTCACCCCATGGATTATTTGTTGCGAGAGGACCGGCTGCCTCACATCTGGTGCTCAGGTTGTGGCATCGGGGTGGCTTTGACCTGTTTTATTAAGGCGCTGGAGAAGTCAGGGCTGAATCTAGACAAGGTGGCAGTGGTATCGGGAATTGGCTGCACGGGACGGGTGGCTGGCTACGTTAAGCTGGATTCCTTCCACACCACCCACGGGCGGGCGATTCCCTTCGCCACGGGGCTGAAGCTGGCCAATCCGGAGCTCAAAGTGGTGGTCTTCAGCGGCGACGGCGACCTGATCGCCATCGGCGGCAATCACCTTATCCACGCCGCTCGCCGCAACGTTGATATGACGATCATTTGCGTCAACAACTTCAACTATGGCATGACCGGGGGGCAGGTGGGGCCCACTACGCCTGTGGGAGCTACGACCAGCACTTCGCCCTACGGCTGTTTCGAGTACCCTTTCAACCTTCCGTATCTGGCGGCGGCCAGCGGCGCAGTGTACGTGGCCCGCTGGACGGCCCTCCACGTGCGGCGCCTGGAGAAGTCTATCCTCGATGCGCTGCACAAAAGGGGGTTCAGCTTTGTGGAAATCATCTCCCCTTGTCCCACTCTATATGGCCGTTGGAACAAGCAGCGCACGGGCCTGGCCCAGATGCAGTATTACCACGACAAGGGGGTCATAAAACACGGCATTGATCCCAAGGAAGCCGATATCGAGCTAGGTGGGGAGATCATCGAAGGCGTGTTTGTGGATGTCGAGAAGCCCACGTTTCTCGATTTTTGCCGGAGAGCATTGGCTAAAGGTGTCAGTGATCAGTAATCAGGAAATCAGTGATCAGGGAATCAGGCATCTCCTCATTTCCTGATTCCCTGGTAGCTGATTACTGGAAAAACGGAGGAGTCATGGGTCGAACAGAGATCCGGCTAACTGGTTTCGGAGGGCAAGGCATCGTCCTCTCTGGTTACATAATAGGCACAGCGGCGGCCATCCACGATAAGAAAGAGGCCACCTTCACTCAGAGCTATGGGCCTGAGTCACGGGGCGGGGCTTGCAGTGCTCAGGTGATCATCTCCGACGAGCCCGTTCACTACCCTCATCTCATTGCTCCATCCATCCTGGTTGTGATGTCGCAGGAGGCCTACTATAAATATGCTCCCACTCTGAGCGATGGAGCCCTGCTCATCGTGGACGAGGACCTGGTGGAAATAGATGATCTGGTTGGCGATGTGAAGCTCCTCTCGGTCCCGGCTACGCGCCTGGCTGAGGAACTGGGACGGAAGATCGTGGCCAACATCGTCATGTTGGGCTTCTTTGCCGCTGTGACCGACGTGGTCTCCGTGGAGGCCATGCGAGAGGCAATTCTTTCTTCAGTTCCCAAGGGGACCGAGGAGCTGAACCTGAGGGCCTTCGAGAAGGGGTATGAGTACGGATCAGGGATCAGGGATTAGTGATCAGGGAATCAGGGAATGAGGAAATGCCTGATTCCCCGATTTCCTGATCTCCTGATCACCAAGTGGGGAGACACTATGACCAAAGCGGTGTTGATCGTCGGCGGAAGCATGGCCGGCGTGCAGGCGGCCCTCGATCTGGCCAATTCGGGCCTGGAAGTCTGCCTGGTGGAGAGGTCGCCTTTTCTTGAGGGCAGTGTGCAGGACAGGGAATCGGGGATTAGGGAATCAGGAAAGGAGAAAATGCCTGATTCCCCGATTCCCCGATTTCCTGATTCCCTGTTCTTGGAGGCAATCAAACACCCAAACATCCGCTTGTTTACCCAGGCTGAAGTGACGCCCCCCCTCTTTTCCCCCCCAACTTTGGGGGGGATGAAAGGGGAGCGGGGCGATTTACGCGTCGAGGTGCAGCAGCACCCCCGCTACGTGGACCTGGCCAAATGCACCGCTTGCGGGGATTGCATCCCTGTCTGTCCGGTGACGGTACAGCGTCCTGGCGTCGTAGCGTCCCAGCGCCTCAGCGAACGCATGGACGCTAAGGCGCCTGGACGCCTGGACGCTGATAGAGCCATCTATAAGCCGGATCACGCCGTGCCGAGCATTTTTGCCATCCAAAAGCGAGGGCCCGCCCCCTGCAAAGTCGCCTGCCCGGCCGGCATCCACGTCCAGGGCTACGTGGCCCTCATCGCCCAGGGCAAATTCGCCGAAGCCCTGGCCCTGATCCGCGAAGCTATCCCCTTCCCCGCCGTCTGTGGCCGCGTCTGCCATCACCCCTGCGAGGCGGCCTGTCGGCGGGCCGAGCACGACCAGCCGATTGCCATCGAGTACCTCAAGCGATTCGTGGCAGACAAAGTCCCACGTCCAAAGTCCAATACCCAATACCCAATACCCAATATCCAAGCCAAAGTTGCCATCGTCGGCAGCGGTCCCGCCGGCCTCACCGCCGCCTGCTTCCTGGCCCGTGAAGGCTATCCCGTCACTGTCTTCGAGGCACTGCCCGTGGCTGGCGGCATGATGGCGGTGGGTATCCCCACGTATCGTTTGCCCAGAGATGTCCTGCAAAGCGAGATCAGGGCTATCGAGGATTTGGGGGTGGAAATCTGCACCAACACCGCCATCGGTCCCAACGGCGATTTATCTCTGGACGATCTCAGGAGAGGTTACGATGCCGTGTTCGTGGCCGTGGGCGCTCATGGCAGCCGCAGTCTGAACGTGGAGGGAGAGGATCTGGCCGGCGTGCTTCACGGCGTTGATTTCCTGCGGGCGGTGAACCTGGGCCAGGAGGTCACCGTCGGCCAGAAAGTGCTGGTGGTTGGCGGAGGCAACGTGGCCATTGATTCGGCCATGGTCGCCAGGCGACTGGGAGCGCAGCAGGTCACCATCCTCTACCGTCGTTCCCGCGAAGAGATGCCTGCCCACCCCTGGGAGATCGAGGAGGCTGAAGAAGAGGGCATCGCCTTTCACTTCCTGGCCACACCGACCAGGGTGTTGGGCGCGAATGGACAGGTGACGGGCCTGGAGTGCTTGCGCATGGAACTGGGGGAGCCCGACGGAAGCGGGCGGAGGCGGCCCATCCCCGTCCGCGGTTCGGAGTTCGTGGTCGAGGCGGATACGGTGATCGTGGCCATCGGCCAGGTGTTGGAGGTTGGAGATTGGACGGCAGAACTTCCCCCCCAAAGTTGGGGGGGACTGAGGGGGGGCTTGAAAGCTGGAGATTGGATCGCCGCGGATCCCGTAACGCTGGAGACCAATTTAGAGGGCGTTTTCGCTGGCGGCGATGCGGTGACGGGGCCGGCCACGGTCATCGAGGCCATCGCCGCCGGCAAGCGGGCCGCCGAGTCCATCGCCCGATACCTGAGGGGCGAGGACCCGGCGGCCGGGCGTATGCTGTGGCCACCCGATATATCCGAGGTTGAGTACTACACCCCACCCGTCGTCGAGCCGGAGGCCAGGGCACAAATGCCTAGGCTATCCCTGACAAAGAGAGTGGATTTCGTTGAGATCAACCTGGGTCTCAGCGAGGAGGAGGCCGTGGCCGAGGCGGAGCGCTGCCTCTCCTGCGCCGTCTGCTCCGAATGCCTGGAGTGTGTCAAAGTCTGCGAGCCGGCGGCCATTGACCACAACGCGCAGGGGAAACGCCTGAGCCTGGACGTGGGAGCGGTTATTTGGGCAGAGAGCGGTGGAGCAGGGGAGCGGGGGAGCAGGGGAGCAGGGGAGCAAGGGAGCAGGGGAGAGGGGGAGTATTGGGTTGAGCCTGATGATGTGTTGAGTGCTTCCGCTATTGCGGCCAAAGTCATGGCCGATCTGGCTGCCTATCGCATTTTCCCTGCCTTTCCTGTTTTTCCGTCCCTTCCCGCCCCCTCCAGGATCGGTGTCTTCGTCTGCCGCTGCGGCGGCGAGATTGGCGACGTCGTGGATGTGGATGCGGTGGTAAGCGAAATTCGTCGTTTGCCTGGTGTAGCTTTCGCTAATGATATCCCCTTCGCTTGCCACGAGGAGGGGGCGGCTTCCATCCAGCGGGCCATCGTCGAGGCGGGCCTGGACCGGGTGGTGCTGGCTGCTTGCTCTTGCTGCTCGCTCGACCAGGTGTGCGATAGCTGTACCTACCAGCGGGTGCGGTGCAAACGTGAAACGTCAAACGTGAAACGTGAAACGTCAAACGTGAAACGTGAAACGTCAAACGTGAAACGTGAAACGTCAAACGTGAAACGTGAAACGTCAAACGTGAAACGTGAAACGTCCGTTGGTTATGAGTTTGTGAACATACGGGAGCAATGCGCCTGGGTTCATGCCGGTGAGCCGGTTGCGGCTACAGCTAAGGCCAGGAGTCTCATTGCCTCCGTCGTAGCCAAGGTGCGCCAGGATGAGGCCAGGGTCAGGAGCACCGTTCCCCTCGATCAAAGTGTGCTGGTGGTCGGGAATGGGAGGGCTGGTGTAGCCTGCGCCGATGCATTGAGGGCTCAAGGGTTTCGAGTATTTCAGAGCGAAGCTCCGCCTCTGGCCGTGAGTGGCTCTTTAGGCAACTTCACAGCCGTCGTACTGGCACAAGGTGGTCAGCGGGAGTTGAGGGTAGGGGCTGTCGTCCTGACCCCTGAGGCTGAATTGGAAGTTGGAAGTTGGGAGTTGGAAGTTGGACGTCGGGGTATCTTTCCTCCACCTTCCAATATCCAATATCCAATATCTAATCCACAAGTCTGGGGCCTGGCCGTAGCCTCCAGGGTTGCTGCTCTGCTGGGCAAGGGCTGGACTGTGGTCGAGCCCGTCGTCGCTCACGTGGACCCTGCCCGCTGTCGGGCCTGCGGCACCTGTCAGGAGATTTGCGAATTCCGTGCCGTCGAAGTGTGTGAAGATAGGCGGGGCGTCCTCGTTGCCCAGGTGAACGAGGCTGCCTGCCTGGGCTGCGGTACCTGCGCTGCCCACTGTCCGTCCGGGGCGATTACGGCGGGCTATTCCACGGACAGGCAGATCGAAGCGATGTTAGTTGAGTTGGTGAGATGACAGAACCTCGCATCGTTGTGTTCACCTGCAACTGGAATGCTTACAGCGCGCTGGAGGCGGCCGGCTACAAGCGATTGGCCTATCCGGCCAGCGTGCGGCCCATCAAGGTGATGTGCCTGGGACGGCTGCACCCGGGCCTCATCCTCAAGGCATTCGAGCTGGGAGCGGACGGCGTCTTGCTCCTGGGCTGCCCGCCTGGAGAGTGTCACTACGAATTCGGCAATCAACGAGCCGAGGAGCTGTTCCAGGAGACCAGGGCCATCGCCCATCTCCTGGGCATTGGGGACGAGCGGCTGAAGCTGGACTGGTTGGGGGTGGGGGAAGGGGAGGCGTTCGTCCAGAAGGTGATGGAGTTTGGGGAGGGATTAGGGGCTAGGGATCAGGGACCAGGGACTAGGGATTAGGGATGCAAGCCATTCAGCAGATCATCAAAAGCACAAAAGCCTACTACTGCCTGGAGTGTGGCAAGTGCACTTCGGTCTGCCCCATCTCGCGGCGGGAACCAGCCTACTCGCCTCGCCTGACGGTGGAGAGAGCCTTATGGGGTGAAGGGGAGGAGCTGTTGACCGATGTGCTGCTCTGGTCTTGTCTCACTTGCCAGCACTGCTCGACGCGCTGCCCGTCGGATGTCCATTACGTGGAGTTCATCCGCGATCTGCGGGCTTTGGCGCGAGGGACGGGCGAAGAGGGGCTCTGCTCCCACGGTGAGGCCATCCAGACCTGGATGCGGATGATGGCTTCGCCCGAACTGAAGCAAAACCGCCTGGATTGGCTCGACGAGGACCTCAAGGTTTCCACCAACTCCGATACCGTGTACTTCGTCGGCTGCCTGCCCTATTACGACGTCCTCTTCGACAAGATCGGTGCCCAGGGAGTGGAGATCGCCCAGAGCGCCGTCAGGGTGCTCAACCGCCTGGGCATCGAGCCCATCGTCCTGGACAACGAGCGCTGTTGTGGCCACGACCTGCTGTGGGAGGGGGACGTGGCCCACTTCCGCAAGCTGGCCGAGCTGAACATCGCCATGCTGCGAGAGACGGGAGCCAGGCGCATCGTCACCACCTGCCCTGAATGTGCACGCACACTGAAAATTGACTACCCCGCTCACGTGGGCGACCTGGAAATGGAAGTGATCCACATCACGGAACTACTGGCCGACAAGCTGGCGAGGAACGAATCACGCATCACGTATCACGCATCACGCATCACGCATCACGCATCACGCATCACGTATCACGACCCCTGCCGCCTGGGTCGCCACCTGGGCGTCTATGACGCGCCTCGCCAGGTGATCGAGGCCCTGGGGCTAAAGCTGGTGGAGATGGAGCACAGCGGCAAGAACGCCCTGTGCTGCGGCACCAGTTGCTGGACCAATTGTGGGGCCATCAACAAGCAGATCCAGGTAGACCGCCTGCGCGAAGTCAGGGCCACCGGCGCCGAGCTATTGATCACCGCCTGCGCCAAGTGCCAGATCCATTTCAAGTGCGCCATGGACGACGTGAGACTGGGTGAGGAGGTTGGGATGGAGATCCGGGACCTGGTTACTTTGGTGGACGAAGCGCTGGGTTAGCCAGTGATCAGGAAATCAGGAAATCGGGGAATCAGGCATTTCCTCATTCCCCGATTTCCTAATCCCTGACTGGACACTGGCGTTTTTGGCCCGTAGTGACGACTTCAGTCGTTGGTGGCGGGGCAAAAGCCACTGAAGTGGCAACTACGAACCCACATCTTGGGGACAATCGAGCAGATTCCGCAAGATATGGTAGGATAAAAATTCGCCAGACTCCAGTCCCTGATTCCCTGATCACTGATCACTGTAAGTGGGAGGAAAAATGCAAAATCCGCAATACGCAATCCGAAATCCGAAACTGATCGTCGTCATCGGCATGGGATACGTCGGCATTCCCTGCGCGGTGCTGTTGGCCGATGTGCCCGGCCACCAGGTGATCGGGGTGCAGCGTCGCTCGGAGCGCTCGGGCTGGAAGATTGACGTCTTGAACAAGGGCCTGAGTCCTTTTGACGGACAGGAGCCAGGGCTGGCTGAGCTCATCGCCCGAGTGGTAGAAAAGGGGACGTTCCAAGTGACGGACGACATTTCGGTCTGCAAGGACGCCGACGTAATCCTGATTGACGTGCAGACGCCGACCGATAGCCGCAGGGTTCCTGAGTACCTCTCCCTGCGCGAGGTCAGTACCAGCGTGGGCCAGTACATGAAGAAGGGTGCTTTGGTGGTCATCGAATCCACGGTGGCGCCGGGCACGACCCAGAACATCGTCCAGCCCATCCTGGAGGAGACCTCTGGCCTGGAAGCGGGCCAGGACTTCTACCTGGCCTTCTCCTACGAGCGGGTGATGCCGGGCAAGCTTCTGGAATTCATGGTGGATTTCCCCCGCGTGGTGGGGGGCATTGATGCCCGCAGCACCGAGCTGGCGGTGGAGCTGTACCGCACCATCGTCAAGAAAGAGATCACGGCCATCGACGTCCTCACTGCCGAGCTGGCCAAGACGGTGGAAAACGCCTATCGAGACGTCAACATTGCCTTCGCCAACGAGATGGCCCTGGTCTGCGAGAGCCTGGGGGTTGATGTTTACGAGATGCGGGAGCTGATCAATGCCCGTCCCGACCGCCACATGCACCTGCCTGGAGCTGGTGTAGGTGGGCATTGCCTGCCCAAGGATACCTGGCTATTGCGTTTTGGGGTGAAAGAATATGGCACCCGGGACGTGGACACAGGGATGATCACCCTGGCCCGCCGTATCAACGACGCCATGCCAGATCAGATGGCGCGCCTGGTAGAAGAAGCACTGGCTGAGGCAGGCAGGGAGCTCAAGGAGTCACGGGTGGCCGTCCTGGGACTGGCCTACCTGGAGGATTCCGACGACGTCCGCAACACCCCGGCCGAGCCGCTGATCCACACCTTGCGTGGCCGGGGAGCCTGGGTGGTGGCTCACGACCCCTACGTCTGGGGCTACGAGGGCCAGGAGCTGACCCGTGACCTGGACGAGGCCCTGCGTGGGGCCGACTGTCTGGCCCTGGTCACCAAACACCAGATGTACTTTGGTTTGGACCTGAAGCGTGTGAAAGCGTTGATGCGCACGCCAGTCATCGTAGATGGCCGCAACGTGTTCAGCGCCACAGCGTGCCGGGAAGCAGGGTTTGTTTATCGGGGGATTGGGAAGGGATGAGGGACAAGGGACAAGGGATAAGGGACAAGGAGGTGAGGCGTACCTACTTCCTGGCCCCTAGTCCCTGATCCCTAGTCCCTGATCCCTGATCACTGGTTTTGGGAGGTGCACATGCCTAGAGATGACCTACGCATCGGCGTTTTCGTCTGCGATTGTGGGCTGAATATCGCCGGCAGCCTGGATACCGAGGCGGTGCGGGAGTACGCGGCGACGCTGCCCGAGGTGGTGGCGGCGGTTCGCAACAAGTACACCTGCTCCGACCCCGGCCAGCAGGAGATCAAGCGCCACGTGGTGGAACACAAGCTCAACCGGGTGGTGGTGGCCTCCTGTTCGCCCCGCCTGCACGAGCCCACTTTCCGCAACTGCATTCAGGAGGTGGGCCTTAACCCCTACCTTCTGGAGATGGCCAACATCCGCGAGCATTGCTCCTGGGTACACCTCCGCGATCGGGAGGCGGCCACCCGCAAGGCCGAGGACATCGTGCGGGTGGCGGTGGCGCGGGCCCACTGGCTCCTCCCCCAGACCGAGGAGCAATTGCCCGTCACCGACGCCGTGCTGGTCATCGGCGGCGGGGTGGCCGGCATCCAGGCCTCGCTCGATCTGGCCGACGCTGGCCATCAGGTCTATCTCGTGGAGAAGGAGCCCTCCATCGGTGGGATCATGGCTAAGCTGGACAAGACCTATCCCACCATGGACTGTAGTATATGAATACTCGGTCCCAAGATGATGGATGTCGGTCGGCATCCCAGGATCGAGCTGTTGGCCTATAGCGAAATAGAGGACATCTCCGGCTACGTGGGCAACTTCAAGGCCAGAGTACGAAAAAAGGCCCGCTACGTGGACGAGAAGGAGTGCACGGCCTGCGGCGACTGCGTCCCGGTCTGCCCAATCGTCAAGCCCGACGAGTTCCAGACGGGCCTCTCCACCCGCCGCGCCATCTACATCCCCTTTCCCCAGGCTGTGCCTTCCTCGTACATCATCAACATGCAGGAATGTCTGGGCGATAACCCCATCGCCTGTGGCAAATGCATGGAGGCTTGCGACAAGAAGTGTATTAGTTTCGACATGAGGGATGAGATCATCGAATTTGAGGTGGGAGCCGTAATCGTGGCCACGGGGATGGAAGCCTATGACCCCACAGAGATGGACGAGTACGGCTACACCCGCTACGAGAACGTCATCACCAGCCTGGAGTTCGAGAGGCTGATCTCCGCCGGTGGTCCCACCGAAGGCCATTTAGTCCGCCCCACCGATCGGCGGACGCCCCAGCGCATTGGTTTCGTGCAGTGCGTCGGCTCTCGCTCCCAGGACGGGCGGGGCAATCCCTACTGTTCCAACATCTGCTGCATGAACACCGTCAAAGACAGTCTCCTGCTCAAAGACCACTACCCAGACATTGACCTCACTGTCTTCTACATGGACATGCGGGCCTTCGGCAAAGGCTTCGAGGACCTTTACATGCGCTCCAGAGCGGCGGGAGTGAAGTACATCAGGGGCCTGCCGGGCGAGGTGATGGAGGATCCCGAAACGCGCAACCTGCGGGTCGTGGTGGAGAATACCACCGCCAGGCGGCTGGAGGAGCACGAGCTGGACATGCTGATCCTCTCCATCGGCGCCGTGCCCCGCCACGACAGCGACGTGGTCAAGCAGCTCCTCACCCTCTCCCGCACCCCCGATGGCTTCTTCATGGAATCGCATCCCAAGCTGAAGCCGGTGGACGCGCCGACGAAGGGTGTCTTCCTGGCCGGCTGTGCCGAGTCGCCCAAGGACATCAAAGACTCGGTGACTCAGGCCTCTGCTGCTGCCTCTCGCGCCGAGATCCTGCTGAGCGCTCCCACCATCAAAGTGGAGGCCATCACCGCCGTGGTGGACGAGGCCCTGTGCAAGGCCTGCGGGCTGTGTGCCCCGGTTTGTCCGTATGGAGCTATCATCTGGGAGAAGAAGCAGCCCGCCCAGGTGATCTCCGCCGCCTGTGCCGGGTGCGGCACCTGCGCCGCCGAGTGTCAGTACCAGGCCATCGCCATGCGCCACTTCTCCGACCAGGCCATCTACGCCCAGATAGATGCCATGTTGGAAGTTGGAAGTTGGAAGTTGGAAGTTGGATGTTCCAACCTCCGTCCTCCAACCTCCAATCTCCAACCTGGGGCGGCCAGGCCGCCCATCGTGGTTTTTGCTTGCAACTGGTGCTCCTATGCTGGGGCGGACACGGCGGGGGTGGGGCGCATGGAGTATCCGCCCAATGCCCGCCTGATACGAACCATGTGCTCCGGACGGGTTGATCCCGATTTCGTGTGGTACTCCTTCCGCAAGGGAGCGCCGCTGGTGTTGGTGTCCGGCTGTCACTACGCCGATTGCCACTACATCAACGCCAACCGCCAGACCGTGCGTCGGGTGGATGCGTTGTGGGAGGGTTTGGAGAAACAGGGAGTGCGCCCTGAGCGCCTGCAGTTGGACTGGGTCAGCGCTGCCGAGGGACAGAAGTGGGCCAAAGTGATGCAGGAGCTGGACGAGCTGTGGGCGGGGGTCACCGCGGAGGAAATAGAGCAGACCCGCCAGGCGTTGCAAGAAGCCAAGACCCCCATCCGCAGCGCCCTTGACCGGCTGAAGCAACCGACGGCAGCCACAATGCTCTGTATGCGCTGTGGCAACAAGTGGGCTGTGACCTTCGACCCTGCTGCCGACGAAGAGCGCTTATGCCCCCGGTGTCGGAGCAACAGCGTGCGGGTGTTGATAGGGTGAGTCCGCGGATTTAGCTTGTAATAGCAAAGCCCCTCGGTTGTCACTTTGCCGAGGGGCTTTGTATTTGACGTTTGACGGCAAATCATATCCGCCGACCGAAGTGCTCTTCTTCCTATTGCGGCTTGGCCTCTGCTCCTGTATTCTCCTCCGTCACTGGTGATACGTGGTCCGCCCCTTTCTGCGTCGAGGCCAGCAGGGTCTCGGCCACTTCTTTGAGCTTGAGCACCGCTTGCTCCGTGAACATGCCGATCAGGCCGCTCAGCCCCGCGAAGCCAAAGGGGCTGGTCTGCTGGATCGTTGCCTCCGGTGAGAAGAAGCCGCCTCGGATGACGAAGTAGAAGACCAGCGCCAGGGTTGCCCCGACGAAGGGCAGCAGGACGTACATCGCCAACCAACTGAACACCAGTTCGCGGTTGCCGATGTACCAGTAGAGCGAGCGCAGCGCATGTACCAGGCTGCCGAGCGCACCAGCCATGGCTACGATGAAGATCAGGCGGACCTCATCTGACACCGAGAGCGTCCAGAAGAGAAAGGCTACCGCCGATGAGGTCGGAGCCGCCCCCGAGGCCGGGGCTGGCGGTGGCCAGAACTGCACCACGCCGTACAGCAGGAAGACCGCCGCCAGGATGAGGTAGGCCGTGATCAAGACAATCCCCACTGGGCCCACGAGACTCGCTCCCACCCCGATACGTCTTGGAGCGACGGTTTCTTTGGGCTCTTCTTTCCCCTCTGTCTCTTCTACTGTTGTTGTGATCTCTTCCTCAGTCATGTTTTTCCTCCTTGCTTGTTATTGGTGTGGAGCTCAGTGCCTCGGTGACTCGGTGCCTTGGTGCCTTGGCCTAGCACTCCTCTCTTCACCAGGGTCAGCTCGTTACCTCCCTGAGGCGTGACACAGTAAGTCATTTCGTCCATGACCTGCCGGATCAGGTGAATCCCCAGGCCGCCGATAGGTCGCTGGTCCAGCGGCAGGGTCAAATCTGGCGGTGGCAGGTTGGTGGGATCAAAAGGAGGGGCCTCATCGCACAGACGAATCACCAGGGCATCCTCCTCTCGACTCACCTCGATCTCAACGATCCCCCCCCGGCCCTGGTAGCCATGGGCGATGATGTTGCTGACCGCTTCGTCCACGGCCAGGAGCAGGCCCGGAATCACCGCCGGGTCAACGCCCAGCGCTGACGCCGTTTCCTCGACAAAGCGGCGGATCTCGGCCAGGTTCTTCAATTCGGCTGCGATACGGAGAGAGGAACAGGTATTCATTGCTTCTCGTAATTCACGCAGGAAGTCAGGAAGTCAGGAAATCAGGGAATCAGGCATTTCCTAATTCCCTGATCCCTGATCCCTGATTCCCTGATCACTGAGACACCGCATCACCAGGATGGTGAGATCATCTGACTGGGGTGCATCGCCGGCAAAGGCAGCTACTTTTGCTTCGATGGCCTCCACGAGTTCCCGGGCCGAGGCCATCTGGTTGGCGCCGAGGACCTCGACGAGCCGCTCCTCGCCGAACATCTCGTGGCCGATATTGAAGGCCTCGGTCACGCCATCGGTGTACAACACCAGCATGTCACCGGGGCTCAGTTGACGTTCTTGCGCTTCGTAAGGGCGTCCGTGCATGATGCCGACAACCATATCGGTGGGTTGCAGCCAATCCTGCTCGTCGGTGAGGGTATTGTACAGAAGAGGCGGGTTGTGGCCGGCGTTGACGTAGGTCAGCAGGCGGCTCTGAGGATCGTAGACGGCGTAGAAGAGGGTGAGGAACATGCACGATTCGGAGTGGTGGTCGGTCAGGTAGTCGTTGGTCTGGCGGACAGCGCCCAGAGCAGCCAGCGCGCCCAGCGAACCGCTGCGCATCAGCCGCCGTACCTGTGCACTCTCCAGGGCATCGCTCAGATATTGGGGCCGCGCGCTGAGAGACTGAGCTCGCAGCAGGGTGCGGGCCAGGGCCATGTAGAGCGCGGCTGGTACCCCTTTGTCAGATACGTCGGCGACGAGCACCCCCACCCGCCCGCCGCTCAGGGGAATCACGTCGTAAAAGTCGCCCCCCACCTCGCGGGCCGGACGCATCGTCGCTGCGATCTCGACGTCTGGCACCTTCGGGAGCGTCTGAGGAAGAAAGCTCTGCTGCATCTCGTAAGCGATCTCCAGCTCCCGCTCCATACGTTCCTTCTGGTGTATTTCTTCCTGTGACGCAGTCAGGTTCTCGGCCATGTTACCTCCGGAGTGAAACGTAAAACGTAGTGCGTATTGCGTAGTGCGTACCGTGTGACGGAATACGGAATACGCAATACGTTCACAGCATCAACCTGGACAGTGCCTGTTTGAGTGTGGCCGTCACCGGATGGTCCGGATAACGCAGGACAAAGATGCCCGCGCTGGCGAGGATCATCATCTCGTCAGAATGGGGCAGCACGGCGGCCACTTCGCAGTCGTAGGTCTGCTCCACCTGAGCTTTGACTTCGTCCAGATCGAAGACGGTTGGCACCTTGTTGACGATGAGCATCATGCACGGCACATCGAGCTTGCGAGCCACGTCCACGGTGACGCCCGTGCCCTGATAGTCCTGCTGGTCGGGGCGCATGATGATGGCCAGCACGTCGGAAATGGCGATGGAGAGCAGGGTTTCCTCGTTCAGGCCGGGGTGGGTGTCAATCATCAGCACGTCCAGATTCAGCTTCTCGATCAGTTCGTGGAAGCCATCGTTGAGCAAGCCCACGTCGTAGCCCTCGCGCAACACGCGGGCGATCTCGCCGGCTTTGATGCTGGAAGGGGTGAGAAAAATGCGGCCTTTGATATCCGCTTTCAGGCGCGGAGTCACGTCGAGGGCGGCCTGCTCGATGCTGCACCTGCCCCACAGGTAATCGTTGAGCGAGTGGGTCATCTCTTCTTCGTGCAGGCCGAATAGAACGTGAATGCCTGGTGATTGGATGTCGGTGTCAATCACGCCGACGCACCGCCCCTGCATGGCCAGCAGGGCGGAGAGGTTGGCGGTGGTGTTGGATTTGCCTGTCCCGCCGCGGAAAGAGTGAACGGAAACGATTTGTGACATACCTCGCTCTATTCTCCTGTCGTTCTCTCTCGCATCTTGGCAGCATGCTCTCGCAAGTGTTGGAAGTATTCGGTCTCGGTGATCTCCTCCACCTGCCTGGCCTTCTTCACCTCGTCAATCTCGATGCGGAGCTGCTGCACCTCCTGCTTGAGTCGCTGCTCACGGGCATAGACTTCGCGGGCCATGCGCTGGAAGACACGTGCTAACTGCCCTAGCTCGTCCGGGCGTTGCGCAATTCCAGTCAACTTTTCGACCTCGAAGGTCCCGGCTTCGATGTCCGCTGCTGTTGCCGTCAGGCGGGCGACCGGCTGGGTTACCCGGCGGGTCAGGATGACCGACGCCAGCAATCCGACGCTGAGGACCACCGCCGCCACCAGCGCCGTCAGTTGCAGTTGCTGTCTCAAGGCGTCCTCTACGCGTTCGATGGGAATGGCCAGCAGTGTCCCGCCCGTCACAGTTCCTGCCACGTCGGTGATGGGAGCGACGACTTTGAGAAACCTGCCGTCATAGTAGGTCTCGATGCGTTCCTCCTTCAGTGCCGTTTGGAACGCGTCCCGGTCCATTGCCTTCAGTACTGATTCTTGCTGCCAATCTGGGACGGCGCTGAACAGCTCGATGGTCAGCCCGCGATCTACAATCCAAATCGCGCTCACATTCTCACTCAGCAAGTGGTCTACGAACTGGCTCAGCCAGACGCCTTGTTCTATCCGCCGTGCCGCAAAGTCCTGCAAGGCCGCGTAGCCAGTGACTTCAGTCATTTGGGCTTTGAGCTGCTCCTCGCTCAGGCCGGTGGCACGCGCCAACATGGGGAGGAGGGAGGCCAAATTGGCTTCGGCGCTTTGCTGTTGGGCGAGGATGGCTTCCAGTTCTTGCCCGATCTCCTCAGCGAAACCGACGGCGCGGGCAAACTCCTGGGTGATGACCCGGGCGTCCATCTCAGCCTGTGCCAGGATGGATTGGCGCGCAGAGACAGCGACCACGCCCGCTGTGATCAGAACCGTGACCACGAGCAGTGAGATGACCAGCAATAGTGTTCGTTTGAGCAGAGTCATGATTTGCCCTCCTTATGGTTGATGGTCGAAAATAGCGACTGGTGATGTCGTCGGTACGATTGAAATGTGGCTATTCTGTATCTTTTGCTCCAGGCTGGCCTTCATCTTGTCTATAACGCTTTGAACCTCCGCCATTTTCTGCTGGCCGTCAAATTCCAGGAAGATCTCGACGTAAACGTCGCTCCCTGATTTTCTGGATCGTACACCGTGAAACCGCTCGTATTCGTCGAAGTAGGCGGCCAATTCTTGCAGGATGATGAACTGGAGAGCTTCCTCCAGCGTCTGATCCAGCAGATCATGTACCGAGGCGGAGGCAACATCGTACGCAGAGGAAAGCAAGAAACCGGCTACGATAAGCGACCCTAATGGATCTATGTACAGGGACCAGGAGTACGACCGCAAAAGCACGCTGAGTCCAAGGGCTGAGATGACGGACAGGTTGTTGATGGACTTCGTTCGAAACAGTCGCCATTGGGATTCCATGATAGGTGAGGGATCTTTACGCGCCAGGCGATAGTTCTTTAGCCATAGCCATACATTGAGGGCAAAGGCGATGGAGGTGGTCAGGAGTCCCAGCCAAACCTGGCCGATGGGAGCAGGATGTCGGACGCGATCAATGGCCCCGTACAGGACGATAGTGAACGAAATGACCATGGCTCCGGCAACGGCCAGGCTTGACAGGTTTTCCAGTTTTCCATAGCCGTATTGATAGACGCCCGTTTCCCCCCTGGCAACTTTGCGCAAACTGAGCCAGGCCAAAAAGCTGGCCAACGTCTCACACACCATCTTGAACAGGCCTGCCAGGAGGGTTGTTGAATGGCCGATGATCACGGCCAGGACGGTGGGGAGGAGGGAGAACAGCCCTAGCAACCAGCCAGCACGAACAGAGCGTTCCTTCTCCTGGGAAATGCCTATTTTTCTTGACTGCGATTCAGCGACCATCGTTCTCCTCAAGAAGTCTCAGTACACCGCAACAGCGTGATGTGAGGGAGTTGAACTCCCGAACGGAGGGCTCGGAGTACAACTCCTCGCCATCGAATTGCGGTCTACTGGGTCTCAAAGTACTCGGATGTCCCCAACCCGGTCGGGATACCTGGCGTGGACGTTGTGGTAAAAGTCTCGGATGATCTCCATGTCGGCCTGGATGTCCCCGGATGGGATGATGGCCGGCCCGATTCCCGCCACTTTGCGCTGGTAATCAATAAAGCCAAGCACGATGGGCACCTGGGCCCCTAGAGCGATGTAATAAAAACCCGTCTTCCAATACATCGCTTTCTTGCGCGTCCCCTCTGGAGTGATTGCCATCACCATCTCTTCGCGGCTGCGAAAGGCTTGAATGACCTGTTCCACCACCTGGTGTCGAGCTCGCCGGTCAATGGGTATGCCTCCAATCCAGTTGAAAAATGCGCCCAAGGGCCCGCGAAACGCTTCCTTTTTGCCCAGCCACGAGAACTTGCCCCTGAAGAAGCCGTAGGATGTGATCGCCCAGAAGGTCAACCCAACGATGAGGTCCCAGTTCGATGAATGGGTTGAAATGAGGACGTATTTGGGAATGTCCAGCAGCTTCCCCTCGGCACGCCATCTGGAGATTTTAAACAGGAATTTGGCGAGCCAATACAGCAGTCTATTGACCAGAGGTACTGTTGACAGAGGCTCATCCATTTATTCGCTATTCGCTATTCGCCATTCGCCATTTTGCTTCGCCGAGAAACTTTCTATCGCCGCCAGAATCTCCTTCTTCTTCTGCTCCACGGCCTTCTGACCTGCTTCCAGGATGACTGGGACTTGTTCCACGTCCCACATCTGAATGACCTGGTCAAAGTGCACGTTGACCATGACGATCTCGTGATGGTGTAGATCAATGGCCAGGGCCATTTCTCGGCGTTCGTGTGCGGTCTGGGTACGGCTGATGAGATTGCTGAAGTACTCAAAAAAACCGCCTGGCTCCGCAGCGATCTGGGTGGTGGTAACGAAGACGATAATGACATCCATGTGGTGATTGACCGCCTCCATCACGGGCACCGAAGAACTGTAGGCGCCGTCAACAAGCCATCGGCCCTCGATGCAGACGGGCGGCAACAACGGAAACAGCGCTGTCGTCGCACAAACCGCGTCGGCGACTGGCCCACGACTCAGCACCACCCCCTGGCCTGTCAGGATGTCGGTCGTTTGTAACAAGGTGGTCGGGCGCAGGTCTTCCAGCCTGAGATCCTTGAAAACGTCTCGGAACGCCTGTCGGATATAGTCTGATTTCAGAATCCCAGCCTCTTTATCAAAACGACCGAACGGCAAATGAGCAAGCCCTAGCAAGGTTCGATAATCAACCCTGGAAAAGGCCTCCCGGTCCAGGAATTCGCCAATCAGGTTTCGCATTTGGGCTGCAGTGAACCCCGCGCCCCGAGCGGCAGCAGCAAGCCCCCCACCGCTACAGCCGACCAGCAAATCAACCACGATTTCCATCTCGTCCAGAAATTCAAACAGAGCGATGGCTGAGAAGGGCTTTATACCTCCGCTGCCCAGCACAACCCCGACTTTTGGTCTTCTTTCGACAGAAGACATCACGACCTCCTGTCCGTGATCAGTGATCAGGGAATCAGTGATCAGGAAATCAGGGTATTTGAAGTCCTGATTCCCTGATTCCCTAATCCTGATTCTCTAAGTCCTGATTCCTAGTTCCCTAGTCGCCAAAGCTGGCTGCGGCCGCTTCGACGGTGGGGAAAACCTGAAATATGCCGCTGAAACCGCTCATATCAAGAACCTGTTGCACGTTGGCCTGGACGGCTGCCAGGCGAAAGTCGCCCTTCTGGTGGCGTGCCTCTTTCAGGGTGGCCAGAAGCGCGCGCAGGCCGGCACTACTCATGTAACCCACCTGGCTCAAGTCGGCAACCAGTTGATTTCCCCCTTCTTTCAATTGGCTGTCGAGGAAAGCGGCGACCTCGCTGGCGGTGAGGGCATCAATGTCGCCGATGGGGATGACGATGGTAACCTGTTCCAGTTGCTCCACTTTTATTTTCATAGGATTCCCTCCCGACTTGATCATTCTAGCTTATCTTCTTGATCATCGTTAGTTCGTTGCCCTCGGCATCGAAGTGGAAACGGACTTCGTCCATGAGTTGACGCATGAAGTAGAGCCCCAGTCCACCACACGGGCGTTCGGCGAGTCTGCACGTGAGGTCCGGTGGAGGAATAGCTTCGGGGTCAAAGGGCTGGCCGTTGTCGCGGATGGTGACCACGAAGTCGTCGTCCGCACATTCGCAGCAGAGGGTGATTTTTCCTCGTCTTTCCCCTCTGTAGCCGTGCTCGATGATGTTGGTGCAGGCCTCGTCCACGGCCATCTGCACCTCGAAGGTGGCTTTCTCGTTGAGGCCCCAGGCCTGGGCTGCCTCGGTCACGAAATCGGCGATGGTCGCCAGGTTCTCACAGTGGCCATCCACCGTCAACTCCCATCGTTTCGACATGTTCTCTCCCCATTTTTCAGAAGCTACCTACCGCATCAACGATGCTGGGATAGAGCTGGAAGAGGGAAGTGAGGCCGGCCAGGTCGAAGACTTCGGTGATGTAGGGTGACATGTTGGCCAGGCGCAGGTCACCTCGATTCCAGCGCTTACAGGTTTTGAGAAATGAGATGAGAACCTTGATTCCAGCGCTGGAGATGTATTCCAGGTCTTTGAGGTCCAGACAAATGCGGAATCGGTTCGCATCCACGATGGCCTTGAGGGCTTCTTCCAGTCGCGGTGCCGCCGCGCTGTCAACGCGACCACTCACTGTGACCACGTCAACTCGCTTCAACTGCCTGGTGGTGATTTCCATTTTGACTTTCCTCCCGTGTATTATGTATTTCGGGGCAAGGCAATTAGATCGAGCTTCAAAGTTGGCCACCTCGTTACTCGATTACTCTCAGCTTGGAAACGATGCCGCCAAATCCTTCCGCTGGCTATCGGATATGGGCCTCTTCCCACTCAGGTCCCGCAGGAAAAGTTTGAACTGCCGTCCATCCAGCACGGGAACAGGGGGGGTCTCTATCTGAAGATCTACCTCAGGGTTGGTAAATACAACCACCCCTTCGACAGGTACGTTATCATCAGAGAGACGTTGAGCCAGGAAGCGGCTGAGCTTTTCGACCTCGGATTGCACCTCCCGCGAGGGGTTGCCCAGTCCTTCCTGTCCGAAGAAACGCAATATCCACCTCCAACCGAGCTCGTGATGCCACTTCCCGCCTTGGTAGCGAATCTTACCCCCCTGATGCCTGGGCTTGATAACGCAGAGGCCAAAGGGGGTCAGCAGGACGTGAGGGGCAGGCAGGACGTAGTTGTAGAGGTGATAGCGATCATCGAAGCCCTTCAGGATCTTTTCCAGCGTCTGATCGGCCCGCGGCTGCTTAACCCAGCGGTTGGCATGGTAGATGCCGACCTGGGAGAGCAGAAAGCCCACGAACAAGCAGCCAAACGAGGCCAGCAACCACTGCGGATAAAGAGAGGCAACCAGCCCCAAGATCAATACGGCCAATCCAGCGAAGCTGGCCACCCGGCCCAGCCTGGCCCTGTTCCTGATCAGTTTCTCATCGGTAATAACTTGCATTTTCTCCCTTTCAACTTAGAGTGACAAGGGACCAGGGATTAGGGATCAGGGACTAGGGATCCGTGAGCCTTGTCCCTTGTCCCTTGTCCCTTGTCCCTGGTCCCTAGTCCCTAACCCTACCAAACACCGCGCACGCATTCTGCCCCCCGAGGCCGAAGGAGTTACAGATAGCAATGTCCACCTGGGCCTTGCGGGCCACGTTGGGGACGTAGTCCAGGTCGCAATCGGGGTCGGGAGTCTCCAGGTTGATGGTGGGATGGATGATGTTGTCCCGGATGGAGAGGATGCAGGCGATGGACTCCACCGCCCCCGCGGCCCCCCACAGGTGGCCGATCATGGACTTGGTGGAACTGATGGCCACGCGGTGGCCGATCATGGACTTGGTGGAACTGATGGCCACGCGGTAGGCATGCTCGCCGAAGACTTTTTTGATGGCCAGGGTCTCCGAAACGTCGCCCAGGGGGGTACCGGTGCCGTGGGCATTGATGTAGTCCACCTCGCCGGGTTCCACGCCCGCGTCTTCCAACGCCCAGCGTATGGCTCGCGCCGCCCCCAACCCTTCGGGATCGGGCGCTATGAGATGGTAAGCATCGTTGGAAGCACCGCAGCCCAGCACCTCGGCATAGATGCGAGCCCCTCGCGCCAGAGCGTGATCCAGACGCTCCAGGATCAGGATGCCGCTTCCCTCGCCGCCGACGAAGCCGTCGCGATCTTTGTCGAAGGGGCGACTGGCCCGCTCCGGCTCGTCGTTGCGGGTGGAGTAGGCTCGCCCCACGCAGAAGACGGCCAGGGCCAGCTCACAAACGCCGGCTTCGGTCCCGCCGGTCACCATCACCGTGGCCTTCCCCCGGCGGATGACCTCTGCCGCCTCGCCGATGGCCTGCGTGCCAGCGGCGCAGGCGGTAGAGACGGTGGAATTGTAACCCTTGATGCCGTAAGTGTAAGCCACCTGGAAGGCAGCTAGATTAGGGGGCATCATCACTACGTAGAAGGGCGATATGCGCATGCCACCGCGCTCGAACATGACACGGCAGGCTTTCTCTGTCTCCTCTATACCCCCGATGGAATTGCCTAACAGCACTCCTATCTCCTCGCTGTTCTCCTCGTTAACAACGAGACCCGCGTCCTCCAGGGCCATCTTGGTCGCGGCCACGGCGAACTGGCTGAAGCGGGCCATACGCTTGGCCTCTTTGGGATCCATGTAGTCTCCTGCGTTGAAACCTTTCACCTCGGCGATGATCTGGGTAGGGTAGTCACTGGGATCGAACTGGCTGACGCGGCCTATACCGCTTCGACCGGCGACGAGCCCCTGCCAGGTCTCCTCGGCAGTCAGTGCCAGAGGAGTGATGGCCCCCAGGCCGGTGACGACGACTCTCTCCTTAGCATTGCGTTTTTTCGCCATATCAAACCCTCCTACAGCGATTGCAGATTGCAGATTGATTAGGGCCTCGTTGCCTCATTCCTCATTGCCTCGTTGCCTCATTCCCTCTTTGATAGCAGCCAGCATCCCTCCCTCCACCGCCTGTTTGGCCACCCGCACGGCGTTCTTGACGGCCTTGGCATTGGAGCGCCCGTGGCCGACGATCACCACCCCATCTACCCCCAGCAGCGGCGCGCCGCCGAACTCGGCGTAGTCGAGACGCTTTTTGACCTGGTCGAAGGCAGGCCTGGAGAGCAAAGCGCCAACCGTGGCCAGAGGGCTCTTTTTGATCTCTTGCTTGATGATGCTCAATAGCGATTCCGCCAGCCCCTCGGAGAGCTTGCCGATCACGTTGCCGGTGAAGCCATCGGTGACCACCACGTCGGCCCTTCCCGCCGGGATGTCCTTGCCCTCCACGTTGCCGATGAAGTTGAGATTGCTCTTCCTGAGCAACTGGTGGGCCTCCTGTACCAGGATGCTGCCTTTGGTCTCCTCCTCGCCGTTGGAGACGATGCCCACCCGGGGGTTCGTTATCCCCAGCACCCTTTCGGCGTAGGCCACGCCCATGTAGGCGAACTGGAGCAGGTATTCGGGCTTGCAGTCGGTGTTCGCCCCCACGTCCAGTATGAAACAAAAACCGGTCGTGGTAGGGTAGATAGTGGAGAGAGCCGGCCGCTTGATGCCTCGGATGCGGCCCAGGCGGAAGAGGGCCGCGGCCAGCGCGCCGCCGGAGTTGCCCATGGTAACAAAAGCCTCTGCCTCGCCTTGCTTGACCAGGTCCATACCGACCACCATCGAGGAGTCCTTCTTGGCCTTGACCGCCGCCGCCGGATGCTCCTCCATTTCGATGACCTGGCTGGCGTGGACGATGGGCAGACTGAGGCCCGACGTGTCGTGCCTGGCCAGCTCCCGCCGCACATCATCCTCTCGGCCGACCAGGATCACCTCGATCCCATACTCCCGTGCCGCCCACACCCCCCCCTCCACAGCGACCGGCGGGGCGTAGTCGCCGCCCATGGCATCCAGTACGATTTTCATAGACCTAACACCTCTCGATATAGTTTGTCGCTGATTCTGATCCCACTACTCCTTTTTTACTTCCGCCGCAGCCCGATCCGTGGACACCTCTGCCGCTTGAAGTATATCGGTTGGCAATTGGATGGTTACTGTTTTCACGCTTCAGACCTCCTTTACGATTAACCCGCGATTTGAATCTATGTCAACATTGACTCGCTGTCTAATTGATTTGTCGCCTCTCAACAAAGTCTAACACTACCACCCCCCGCAAGTTGCGCCTTACCTACTCCAAAAGCGCCTCTACCACCACCATACGGTGATCGGACGCGGTGGAGTCCAGCACTTTCGCCGCCGTCGGCGCGAGGCCGCGAATCCACACGTAGTCAATGCGTTCTACTGGTGATTCGGAGGGGGAGGTGGGCGATGGATCGAAGGCCGCGGCGCCGTCGGTGAAACCCGCATCTACCAACTGGCGGTAGATGGGCGAGTCAGGCGTGGCGTTGAAGTCGCCGCCGAAGACGGCGGGACCTGGCCCGATGAAGTCGAGGGCCTCGCTGAGCTGCACCGCCCGCTCCTCTGGCTCCAGACCGAGCCAGATACCGTAGGCATCGAGAACATCGCCGCCAACCTCGACCTGGGCGCGAACGATGGCTGTCTGCTCCAGACGGCTGGTCAGGAGCTTCCCCTCCGTCTGACGCACGGGGAAACGGGAGAGCAGAGCAATGCCGGTCAGGTGCTCCACCGTGGGCTGATAGATCGCCTCCATCCCCAGGCGTCGGCCCAGCCAGAGGGCATCGTCAACTCCGTAGCTGGTGATGCGACAGGCGTCCACCTCCTGGAGGGCCACGATGTCGGCTCCGCTCTCCTCAATGGTCCTGGCCATTTCTTCCAGTTGGAACTGCCAGGAGGTATTGTAACCGTAGTGGATGTTGTAGGTGCCCACCCGCACCTGCGGTCCGGCCTCCTTCAGGCGCAGCGTGGGTGGCCTGGCAAAGACCGCACTCAGGATGACCAGCGCGGCGATTCCAACGATCCCTACCGTGGACCACCCTCTCTGCCGGGCGGGTGGTTCCTCCAGCGACGGTCTGGCGGCTGGCAGGGTGGCCAGAAAGCCGGCCACGAGGACGATGGGCAGGCCGGCTCCACGGAAGAACTCCAGGGTGTAGGCATAGGTGAAGGCGAAAGCGAAGGCGAAGTTGATCAGCAGGAAGAAGACCAGGCCAAGAGCTAGATTGAGGCCGATCCGCTCTCTCTTACCCTGACGTGTGCTGAGGGCACAAGGCAAAGACAGGAGAACCACCAACTGCGCCAGAAGAAGGGCGATGGCCGCCAGGACGCCTTGCAGCCAATAACCCGTCGTCAAACAGAGGGCAGTGAGAGGGACCAGAAGCAACCCCCAGACCCGCTTCGCGAGCAGGCGACACGACAAAGCGCGGACGCCGGGCAGGAGAGGAAGAAAGGTGACGAGCAGAAGAGCGGGGGTTACAACTGCGTAGCTCACCCCGCTCCAGCGAGCTATGGCGTTGGGGAAAGCGAGCAGGGACGTCTCCAGAAAGAGGAAGGCCCCAATGGCCAGCCCTCCGAGAAGGCCAGGCCGTCGTTCAGAGATTCTATCTGCTTGGCGGGGACGACGAGAGAAGACGATCGCTGAGAGGCCGGCCAGAGCCAGGGATATGACTATTTGGTACGGCAGCCAGCCATCGCGGAGGGTGATGTCAAAAGTGTTTCCCAGAGCTCGAAAGAGCTGATCCCCCGCCAGGGCCGCTATAAGCACTCCAGGAAAAGTGGCCGCCCTTTCCCTGAGCAGCGCAGCAGTGTAGAGGCTGCCCCCGGCCACGATCACCAGGGAGCTGTAGAGCCTGAGCTCAGGATTGTTCAGACTCAGCGGTGTCCTGCTCAGGAAGACGAGCAGAGAGGTGCCCAGGAGGGTGAGCTGGATTCCGCGCCCACGGTGGGGAGCAAGCAGCGGGGTCAAAAAAGCCAGCAGTGCCAGCAAAACGCTGACGACCATCGTCAGACTCATCGGGCCGGCGAAAACCGCGTCGTAGATGATGCCGAAGAGGACAGAAAACAATACGCGTACGGCCTGGAGGAAAAAGAGCAAAATGGCTACAGCCTCCACGGT
>VGOG01000009.1 GCA_016875995.1 Chloroflexota bacterium | reverse complement strand
CCACCGCCAGCCCCAGGGCAAAGGTTTTGAGTCCGCGCGCGTCATACCCTGGGCACTCCAGGCCCTTGATGTGCATGGCCCACTGGTAGGTCTCTGTGCCACGCTCTTCGTCAACCCGAGCGCTGGCTCTCCTGGCGCCCTCGGCCAACAGATCGCCGATCCCCTCGCGATCGCGGATCATCTCCGCCAGCGTCACCGCCGCCTCGTCGTGGCCGAAATTGGGCTCGAACCCCTGCGGGTATTTGGCACACTTGAAGTCTTCCTTGGTGAAGATACCCCGCTCGAAGGTCTCCATGGCCCAGGACATGGTCACGCCGGCGCTCATGGCGTCCATGCCACCCCGGTCGCAGATGTCTATGAGCTTGATCACCGTCTGCAGGTCTTTCAAGCCGAGGTTGGGGCCGTTGGCGTACAAACATTCGTAGTCAATGCCGGTCATTGCCCCGGCATACGGCCCATCTTTGGCGCGGGACATCTGCTCGCAGGCGATGGGGCACTGGGCGCAGGCGATGGTCTTGACCTTGTAGTGCTCGTGCAAGTACTCGCCGCTCACCAGTTCGGCGTACTCGAACACGCCCTGCTGGTAGTTGCGCGTGGGGAGCAGCCCCAGACGGTTCAGGTTGAGCACGTTTTGGGCCGTGCCCAGGATGCGATACTTTTGGGTGTACGGTCCCTGCGCCTGCTGGACGATGTCGTAGGACAGCTTCAGCAGCGCATCCGGATCGGCCACGGTAACGCCATTCGTGCCGCGCACGGAGAGGGCCTTGAGCTTCTTGGAGCCCCACACCGCGCCGTGCCCGGTGCGGCCGGCCTGGCGACCATCGTTGGTCACGTTGGCAAAGCGCACCAGCTTCTCGCCAGCCTGGCCGATGGTGGCAGAGCGCACCTGGTCATCTTTCAATTCCTCGCGGATGGCCTCCTCAGTCTCGTAGGTCCCCAGGCCCAGCAGATGGGATGCGTCGCGAAACTCGACCCGGTCGTCGTCAATAAAGACGTAGACCCAATCCTCACTGGCCCCGTGGACGACGATGCCATCCCACCTGGCCCGCTTGAGGGCAATCGCGAACCAGCCTGTTGACATGCTGTCGCCGATGAACCCGGTCAAGGGTGACTTGGACGCTATGCCGTACTTCCCTCCCACCGGCACCGGCGTCCCGGCAAAGAGACCGTTGGCGATGCAGATCGGGTTACCCGGCGAAAGCGGGTCACATCCCACCTCGATGTTCTCCCAGCACAGCCGGCTGGCCATGGACACACCGCCGATGTAGATCTTGTACCACTCCTCCGGCTTGGACTCTGTCCAAGTCTTGCGGGTGGTCAGATCAATGTGAAGAATTTTACCACTGTAACCATACATAGTTTAACCTCCTGCTGATATAGACATCAATATGATCCGATCACCATCGCTGGGGCTGTCATCCATTTGAGTCGCCTGGATCATTCGCCTGGCATTAAGATTAAAGATGTTGGGGGATTGCAACGTCTCGCCATCGGGCTGGATCACATTGCCGATCATGGCCGGGTACCTGGTGGCCAGCATACGCACAATGTCTCGAAACGTCGTGCCCTCCTCCAAATCTAACCCAATTTCTTTTACCCCTGCTGCGACCCTGGAAAGCCCCAGAAGTTCCACTTGAACACGCACCTCTTGCCTCCTGCTCCCTGGCCCCCTGTGCCTTATTTGCTAACTGCTGACCGCCACCGGCTGACTGCTAACTGCTAACGTCCCCAACGTTTGCTCAAAGTCGGCGACGTCGGTGGCCCGGATGGCCGCTTGCAAAACGGACCGTAGTTGCTTCGGATCGGCGATAGTCTCCAGTTGGGCTTCGATGCGCCGGTAGTAGGTCACAGATGGGTCGAAACGCGCCGCCAGGACATCCAGAATGCTCTGGCGCAGGGTGGTCAGCCCTTCCTCTAACCCTTCAACGTGTCCCTCGGCCCGTCCTGCCATCCGTCCCTCGGCACGCGCCTCTTCACGGATGCGGCGCAGGAAAGGGGTATCCAGCATCAGATCTCGGTCTATTGCTTCCATCAGTCTCTCGGCCATTCTCAATACCTCCTCGTCTCGCATCAGGCTCGTCAGAGCCGCGAACAAACGGATACGCTCTTCCTCATCGAGCGTTTGCTATGCAGCAAAGTGACCCGTCCATCGGCCAGCGTGACGCGGAAGACCGTATCTATCCGCAGTGCCCCGGCGGGCAACTCGACGCTTAAGGGTTGGACGTGGTGCACATCGGCCTCGTCCACGTCCAACAGCCAGGTGGCAAAGTCCAGGGCAAACTCGCTCACCAGCAGCTTGAAGGGGGTGTCGGTCTGGGGCATTTCCTGTCTCTTGCCCCCGCTATCGGCCAGCGATGTAGTGGAACAGGTCGGCCACCCGGCAGGCGTAGGCCCACTCGTTGTCGTACCAGGCCAACACCTTCACCAGGTTGCCTCCCATGACCAGGATTGAGGGGATGTCAACGATGGCCGAGCGGGGATCGCCCTTGAAATCAATGGACACTAAAGGTTCCTCACAGATACCAAGGATGTCCCCCATTGGACCTTCGGCCGCCTCCTTGAAGGCATCAACGAGTTCCTCCTCGGTCGCATCCTTCCCCAGCAGGGCGACGACATCAATGATGGAAACGGTGGGAGTGGGAACACGCATGGCAATGCCGTGGAACCTGCCGGAAAGCTCAGGGATGGTCAGGGCCGCCGCCTTGGCCGCCCCCGTGGTGGTAGGGATCATGTTCAGCGCTGCTGCCCGCGCCCGCCGCAGGTCCTTGTGGGGCAGATCAAGGATGCACTGGTCGTTGGTGTAAGCGTGGATGGTGGTCATCAGGGCTTTCTCGACGCCGAACCCGTCGGAAAGCACCTTCATCACTGGGGCGATGCAGTTGGTGGTGCAGGAGGCGTTGGAGATGATGTGGTGATTCGCCGCGTCGTACTGATCCTCGTTCACTCCCAGGACGATGGTGATGTCCTCCCCCTTGGCCGGAGCGGAGATGACCACTTTCTTGGCTCCTGCCGTCAGGTGCTGGGTCGCCTTCTCCCGAGCCGTGAAGAGGCCGGTGGATTCGAGGACATACTCCACCCCTAAGTCCCCCCAGGGGAGCTTGGCTGGATCGCGCTCGCATAGGAATTTAGTCTCCCTGCCATTGACCACCAGGGCGTCGCCCTTCACCTCTACCGTGCCGGGGAAGCGGCCGTAGTTAGAGTCGTACTTGAGGAGGTGGGCCATGGTGGGCAGATCGCCGATGTCGTTGACCCCCACCACCTCCAGTTCATCGGGGTAGTAATCCAGCATAGCCTTAAAGGACTGTCGCCCGATGCGTCCGAAACCGTTGATACCGACTTTGACCGTCATTTGACTCCTCCTTAGTTGAATTGTTACGAATATCACTGATAATATTATATCATATCTTTTTCCTCAGAGCAAATCGGTTCTAATTTCACGCTGGCGGACAGCGCTTTAACAAAATCGGTCGTAACTACTCAGCCTCTGTTGTCATTGCGAGCGTTTTTTGCGAAGCAATCCCCAACTTGCGAATTGGAGATTGCTTCGTCGGCAAAAACCGCCTCCTCGCAATGACAGCCTGAGTAGTTACAATCGGTCAAGTATACTATGATTTGAGTGAGCTATACCACGTCGGTCACATTTTACACGAACGAATGTCGCGTTTGACAAAATCAATCAAGTATGCTATTATCCTACGTTGATTTGTCAGCGTCCTGCTAGAAGAAAACCGGTATGAGTGAGGAAGAGATAAAGACCTTCGGTGAGGGAACTCGGGGGAGGGAGGTGTCGGTAGTGAGTAGGGACGTGCTGGTCATCGGTGGAGGGGTGGCCGGCATCCAGGTCGCCCTGGATTTGGCCGACATGGGGATCCAGGTGCATCTCGTGGAGAAGACGCCCAGCATCGGCGGGCGGATGGCCCAACTGGACAAGACCTTCCCCACCAATGACTGCTCCATATGCATCCTGGCTCCCAAGATGGCCGAGTGCTCGCGGCACCCCAATATCACTCTCCACACCTACAGCCAGATAAAAGAGATAACAGGGTCCGTGGGCGATTTCAAGGTGCAGGTGCTCAAGCACGCCAGGTTCGTGGACGAAGAGAAATGCACCGCTTGCGGCGACTGCGTGGAGGTATGTCCCATCACACTGTCGGACGAGTTCAACATGGGGTTGTCGGAGTGGAGGGCGATCTATCGCCCCTATGCGCAGGCGATCCCCAATGCTTATCTGGTGAGCAAACGGGGAACTTCCCCCTGTAAGGCCGCTTGTCCGGCGGAGACCAGCGCCCAGGGATACATCGCTCTCATCGCCCAGGGACGGTACGAGGAGGCACTGGAGGTGGTCAAGCAGCACAACCCCTTTCCGGCTACAGTGGGGCGGGTGTGCAACCATCCATGTGAGGGAGAGTGCAACCGGGGTGAGCTGGATGAGGCGGTGGCTATTTGCTCTTTGAAGCGGTTTGTGGCAGACTGGGTGTATGCTGAAAGCGACAGGCGATCAGCGATAGGCGACGAGCCCACTGATGCCCTGCCGCCTACCGTTACGTCACAGGATGCCAGGCGAGTAGCCATCGTCGGCGCCGGCCCGGCAGGTCTGAGCGCCGCCCATTTCCTGGCGCGGATGGGCTACCGGGTGACCATCTTTGAGGCCTTGCCCGTGCCCGGCGGGATGATGCGGGTGGGCATCCCCTCCTATCGCCTGCCCCGCCACGTGCTGCAGCGGGAGATTGACAGCATCCTCGATCTCGGCGTGGAGTTGAAGCTCTGTACCCCCATCAACGACATCAACAACCTGTTCGGCCAGGGCTACGAAGCGATCTTCCTGGCCATCGGCGCGCACGAGCCGCAGCACCTCGATATCCCAGGTGAGGATGCAGAGGGTGTGTACCAGGGCGTCCCCTTCCTCAGGACGGTGAACTTGGGTGGGGAGATCAGGCTAGGCAAGAAGGTGGTTGTCGTCGGTGGCGGTAACACAGCTATTGACGCCGCCCGCTCAGCCCTGCGCCTGGGGGCAGAGGAGGTGATCATCGCTTACCGTCGCTCGCGGGCCGAGATGCCAGCGAACGCCTGGGAGATCGAGGACGCCGAGCGCGAGGGCGTCAGATTAGAACTGCTGACTCAGCCGATTGAAGTGATTTCCGAGAATGGCCATATCAGCAGTGTGCGCTGCATTCGCATGCGCCTGGGCGAGCCCGATGAGAGCGGTCGCCGTCGTCCCATCCCCATCGAGGGCTCCGAGTTCGACATCGAGGCCGACGCACTGATCGCGGCCGTGGCCCAGGTTCCAGAGATTTCGTTTCTGAAAGCGGATCACGGCTTGGGAATCACCCCACGGGGCACTTTCGTGGTCAACCCGCAGACGCTGGAGACGAACAGACCGGGTATATTCGCGGGTGGGGACGCGGCCCGCGGGCCGGATGCGCTCATCCAGGCCATCGCCGATGGGCGACGAGCGGCGCTGTCCATGGACCGCTATTTGCGTGGCGAACCCCTCCTCACCCCCCGTGAGCTCCAACCCCTGCCCGTGGCTCATCCCACGGACAGGGAAATCGCGGAGCTAATCAAGTCCGGCGAGGTGAACATGAGGCCCAGGGAGATGATGCCCACCGCGCCCGTCCAGGAACGTATCCGCGACTTCCGCGAGGTGGAACTGGGTCTAACAGAGGAGCAAGCCCACGCCGAGGCGCTACGCTGTCTGCGCTGCGGCATCTGCTCCGAGTGCTGGCGCTGCATGGAGGTCTGCGGCCCGAAGTGCATTGACCACCAGATGGCCGAGCAGACCCTCAGTCTGCAGGTGGGAGCCATCGTCGTGGCCACCGGCTTCGACCCCTTCGACCCCTCTGTGGTTAGGCAGTACGGTTACGGGAAGTACAGGAACGTCATTACCTCCCTGGAGTACGAGAGGATGATCAGCGCCTCAGGGCCCACCGGCGGCCATCTGCGGCGGCTGTCGGATAAGAAACCGGCCAAGCGGCTGGGGTTCATCCAGTGTGTGGGGTCCAGGGATATGAAGCATAACCACTTCTGCTCCTCGGTGTGTTGCATGCACGCCACCAAGGAGGCCATCCTGGCCAACGAGCACGACCGGGAGGCGCGTTCGACGATTTTCTACACCGATTTGCGGGCAGCGGGCAAGGGCTTCCAGGAGTACGTGGCCAGAGCCCAACGCGAGTACAACGTGACTTATGTCAGGAGCCGGGTGGCGGAGATCACTCAGGACGAGAACGAGAGCCCGATCATCTGGTACGAGGACATCTCGTCAGGCCAGGCGGGGAGCGAGACGGTGGACCTGGCAGTGCTGGCCATCAGCCTGATGCCACGACGCGGCGCGAAGGACCTGGCCGCCCTGCTGGGGGTCGAGCTGGACGAGTACAATTTCATCAAGACCGATCCCTTCTCGCTGACGGACACCACCCGGCCGGGGGTATTCGCCTGCGGATACTGCCGGGGCCCGGCCGACATCCCCGAGTCGGTGGCCCAGGCCAGCGGGGCGGCGGCGCGGGCGGCAGAGATCGTGATGGGGGGTTAGGCTGTGGACGAGGCCAGGGTAGGCGTCTTTATTTGCCACTGTGGGAGCAACATCGCCGGCTTCCTGGATGTGCCGGCGCTGATAGATTACGCCCAGACCTTGCCCCACGTCGTCTTCGCTCAGGACAACATGTACACCTGTGCCGACGCCGGGCGGGCGCAGATCGTGAAGGGCATCACCGAGCACGATTTGAACCGCGTGGTGGTGGCCTCGTGTACCCCCCGCACCCACGAGCCCCTCTTCCGTTCCACCTGCCAGCAGGCAGGGCTCAATCCTTACTTATTCGAGTTCGTCAATATTCGGGACCAGTGCTCGTGGGTGCACATGCAGGAGCGGGAGCGGGCCACCGCAAAGGCGAAGGACCTGCTGCGCATGGGGGTGGCCAGAGCCGTGCTCCTGGAGCCCAAGGAGAGCATCGAAGTGGAAGTCGTCCCTGCGGCGCTGGTGATCGGGGCAGGCGTGGCCGGCCTGAGCGCCGCCCTCAACCTGGCCAAGCGGGGCTTCGAGGTCAAGCTGGTGGAGCGGGAGCCAGAGATGGGCGGCCTGCTGAGAGGCGTGCACCGTCTGTATCCGACCGGGGACGACGCGCGGGCCTTCATCGAAGCAAGGGTGGAGGCGGCCAAGGGCCACCCGAACATCGAGGTTTTCACCGGGGCCGAAGTGCGCGACGTCAGGGGCTTCGTGGGCAACTACGAGGTGGTGGTGGGGCAAGGGGAGAGAGAATTCGGCTTCAGCGTGGGGGCCATCATCGTCGCCACCGGCGCGAAGGAGCTCAAGCCGGTGGGGATGTATAGCTACGGTGTCAACCCGTTGGTGGTGGCCCAGAGTGAGTTAGAAGCCATGCTGGAAAGGGATTGGAGGTTGGAGGTTAGAGATTGGAGGCTAGAGATTGGAGGCCAACGTCCAACATCCAACTTCCAACATCCAACTTCCAACATCCAACTTCCAACATCCAATTTCCAAACGGTGGTGATGATTCAATGCGTGGGCGCGCGGGACGAGGCGCGGCCCTATTGCTCCCGCATCTGCTGTATGACGGCCGTCAAGAACGCGCTGTTGATCAAGGAAGCCGATCCAGAGGCACAGGTGTACGTGCTCTATCGGGATATGCTGACTCTGGGAGCCGAATACGAGGGCCTGTACCGCGAAGCCAGGGGCCGGGGGGTGAACTTCATCCAGTACCGCCCACAATCGCCGCCAACTGTCCAAGATGGAAAGGTGATGGTGTACGACGAGCTGCTGGGCCAGACGCTGGGTATTCCCTGCGACCTGGTCGTCCTGTCCACCCCGCTGGTCAGCCAGGCCGACGCCGCAAACCTGGCGCAGATGCTCAAGGTGCCGGTGGACGAGCACGGCTTCTTCCTGGAAGCCCACGTCAAGCTCCGGCCATTGGACTTCGCCACCGACGGCATATTCCTGTGCGGCTGTGCCCACTGGCCGGCCGACGTAGGGGAGAGCGTGGCCCAGGCCTACGGTGCGGCCGCGCGGGCCTCGATCCTGCTGGGCAAAGGGGCGGTGCAGGTCGAGCCCATCATCTCGGTGGTGGACGAGGAGAAGTGCATCGGCTGTGGGCTGTGTGAGACCGTGTGTCCCTACAAGGCCATCGTGCTGCGCTCCCCCTCTTTCCCCCCCCAAGTTGGGGGGGATGAAGGGGGGGCAGGCCGCAAGGCACAGACCATCGCCGCTTCGTGCAAGGGCTGCGGAGTGTGCGGCGCAGGCTGCCCGGAGATGGCCATCTCCATGCAGCATTTCACCGACCAGCAGCTCTTCGCCCAGATTGACGCCCTGGCAGTGGAGATAATGGCATGACAGAGACGGTCGAGTTTGAGCCGAGGATCCTGGGCTTCCTGTGCAACTGGTGTTCGTACGCCGGGGCCGACCTGGCCGGGGTGTCCCGCTTCCAGTACCCGCCCACCCTGCGGGTCATCCGGGTGATGTGCTCTGGCCGGGTTGATCCAGCCTTCGTGTTGAGGGCTTTTTCGCGTGGGATAGATGGGGTGATGATTTTGGGTTGCCATCCAGGAGACTGCCACTACGCCACCGGCAACTACTACGCCCGCAACCGGGTGAAGGTACTCAAGCGACTGTTGGAGTTGGCCGGAGTGAACCCGGATCGCCTGGTTCTGGATTGGGTATCGGCCGGGGAGGGGAAACGGTTCGCCACCCTGGTACACGATTTTACGGAGCGCATCAAGGCCCTGGGACCCTTCGGCCTGGCTCAAGACAGGGAAGAGTTGCAGGAGCGGCTGGCGGCGGCCCGGCGCGTCGTGGAGAGCGAGCAGATCAGGTGGCTGGTAGGCCGGGAACGGGAGATGATTGAAGGGGGAGACGTCTACGGCCAGGCGGTCAGCCAGGAGACGTTCGATGCTCTGCTGGAATCCAGCGTCGTGGCCGAGTATCTGAGAAGCAGGCTGTTGCTCCTGACCGCCGGGCGGCCGCTGTCGGTGAGGGAGATGGCCAGCGAGGTGGGGATGGCTCCCCGGCTGGTGCTGCCCCACGTCGTCGCTCTGGAGCAGGCCGGATTGATAGCCATGGTAGGCATCGAAGGCAACTCGCCTAAATATCGGTCATGATGCGTGATAGCAGGAAACAGATGGCAGAAATACGCAATACGCAGCACGCCATACGCAATGGATCGGTGATGGTCGTCGGCGGGGGGATCGGCGGCATCCAGGCCTCGCTCGACCTGGCCGAATCCGGCTTCAAGGTCTACCTGGTGGAGTCGTCGCCCACCATCGGCGGGGCGATGTCCCAACTGGACAAGACCTTCCCCACCAACGACTGCTCGATGTGCATCCTGTCCCCCAAGCTGGTGGAGTGCGGGCGGCACCTGAACATCGAGGTCATGACCTGCGCCCAGGTGGCCGGAGTCTCCGGCCAGGTGGGGAACTTCACCGTGCGGGTCGAGCAGCGGCCGAGGTACATTGACCTGGAGCGGTGCACCGGCTGCGGGGTGTGCGCCCGCTCCTGCCCGGTGAGCGCGGTGGACGCCTTCAACGAGGGACTGAGCCAACGCGCAGCAGTGTATATCCAATACCCCCAGGCCGTGCCGCTGGCCTTCGCCATCGACCGGGAAAAATGCATTGGCTGCGGGCTGTGCGAGAACCTGTGCCTGGCCGATGCCGTCCGCTACGACGACCAGCAGCAGACGAAGGAGCTCGATGTGGGAGCCATCATCCTGGCCCCGGGCTTCGAGGAGTTCGATGCCCGATTGCAGGGTGAGTACGGCTACGGGCGGTACCCCAACGTAGTGACCAGCATCGAGTTCGAGCGCATTCTGTCCGCCTCTGGCCCGTTCAAGGGACGGGTGCAGCGCCCTTCGGATGGCGACGTCCCCACCCGCATCGCCTTCATCCAGTGTGTGGGCTCGCGGGATACGGCCAGTGGGCGGGGATACTGCTCCTCGGTGTGCTGCATGTACGCCACCAAGGAGGCGGTCATCGCCAGGGAGCACATGGCCCACGTCGAGCCGACCATCTTCTACATGGATATGCGGGCCTACGGCAAGGACTTCGATAAGTACGTGGAGCGAGCCAGGGAGGAGCACGGCGTCCGCTACGTGCGGCACATGGTCTCTCTGATCCGGGAAGACCCGCACACCAACAATCTGCTGGTCAGATACGAGGCTGAGAACGGCGGGATGGTCGAGGAGGAATTCGACCTGGTCGTGCTGTCGGTGGGGTTTGAGCCCTCGCCTGGCGTGAGGGACCTGGCCGATCGGCTGGGGATCGAGTTGAACGGCTACGGCTTCTGCAAGACAGACCCCCTGTCCCCGCTATCCACCTCGCGGCCGGGCATCTTCGTCTGCGGGACATTCTCCGGACCCAAGGACATCCCGGAGACAGTGATGCAGGCCAGCGGCGCGGCGGCGGCGGCCGGCGGGGTGCTGGCCTCGGCCAGGGGCACCCTGGTGAAGAAGAAGGAGTATCCGCCGGAGCGCGACATCCGCGGCGAGCCACCGCGCATCGGGGTGTTCATCTGCTTCTGCGGGATCAACATTGGCGGGGTGGTGAACGTGGCGGAGGTGGTGGACTACGCCAGGACGTTGCCCAACGTGGTGTACGTGGAGAGCAACCTCTACACCTGCTCGCAGGACACCCAGGAGGGAATCAAGGAGAAAATCGAGACGCACGGCCTGAATCGGGTGATCGTCGCCTCCTGCTCGCCCCGTACCCACGAGCCCCTGTTCCAGGAGACCATCCGCGAGGCAGGGCTGAACCGCTACCTGTTCGAGATGGCCAACATCCGCGACCAGTGCTCGTGGGTGCACATGCACCGGCCGCAGGCGGCCACGGAGAAAGCCAAGGACCTGGTGCGCATGGCGGTGGCCAAAACGCGGGGCCTCGCTCCCTTGCCCAGATACCCGCTGGACGTCATCCCGCGTGGCCTGGTCATCGGCGGGGGTTTGGCCGGAATGACGGCCGCCCTGGCCCTGGCCGACGCCGGTTTCGAAACCTATCTGGTGGAGAAAGACAGGGAGCTGGGTGGGATATTGCGCCACATCTACTACACGCTGGAGAAAGACGGGATACAGGCTTATCTGAGGGAATTGGTGGACAGGGTGCAGGCCCACCCCTTGATCGGCGTGTTCACCGAGGCCCGCATTGAGGACATCGCCGGTTACGTGGGCAACTTCCGTACCACCCTGGCCTCCGGGAACGGCCGCACCGAGCCGGTGGTGCTGGAGCACGGGACGGTCATCGTGGCCAGCGGCGGACAGGAGTACAGGCCGACGGAGTATCTGTACGGAGAGGACCCACGGGTGGTCACCCAGAGCGAGCTGGAATCTCGAATCTCGAATCTCGAGTTTCGTAATCCGCAATCGGTGGTTATGATCCAGTGCGTGGGCTCCCGCAACGGAGAGCACCCCTATTGCAGTCGCACCTGCTGTGGCGAAGCCGTCAAGAACGCCATGAAGATCAAAGAAGTCAGCCCCGGCACGGACGTGTTCGTGCTGTACCGCGACGTCAGGACCTATGGCTTCAAAGAGGACTTCTATCGCCAGGCCAGGGAGCGGGGGGTGATCTTCGTCCCCTTCGACGAGGACAGGGAGCCCGAAGTTGCCAGGGAAAACGTTGACGGCCAGGAAGTTCTAAAGGTCAGGGTTTGGGACTCGGTGACGGGCGAGGAGCTGGTTATTGACACCGACCTCCTGGCCCTGAGCGTGGCCATCGTGCCGTCGCCAGGAAACAGGGCTCTGGCCCAGATGCTCAAGATACCGCTGAACGATGACGGCTTCTTCCTGGAGGCGCACGTCAAGCTGCGGCCGGTGGACTTCGCCACCGAGGGCGTGTTCGTCTGCGGGCTGGCCCACGCCCCCAAGTTTATGGACGAGACCATCGCCCAGGCCAACGCCGCCGCCTCGCGAGCCTGCACCGTGCTGACCAAGGAGAAGATCGAAGCCGAGGGGGTCATCCCCAGGGTCAACATCGCCCACTGTAGCGCCTGCGGCTTGTGCGAGTTGTTGTGCGCCTACAAAGCAGTGGAGGTAAGGGTGGTGGATGAGCGACTCGGCATTATGGCCGCGCGGGTCAACGAGGCTTTGTGCAAGGGCTGTGGGGCCTGTGCGGCCGGCTGCCGCAGTGGGGCCATTGACCTGCAAGGCTTCACCGACGCCCAGATCGTGGCCGCCATCAACGCGCTTTAGCAGCAACAACCAGGTGCGACGCACTTTTTAGACCATGCAAGTGCCAGAAATGGGCATGGAACCGCTGTAACGGGGTGTTCAAGGGAGCAGCGCAAGTGCGTCGCACCTTAACTGAGGAGAAAGCATGTCCGCCGAGGTTGAGCCCCAGGCCGATTGGGAACCCAAGATCATCGCCTTTCTGTGCAACTGGTGCAGTTACGCCGGGGCCGACCTGGCCGGCATCAGCCGCATCCAGTACCCGCCCAACGTCCGTATCGTGCGCGTCCCCTGCTCGGGCCGGGTCAACCCGCTGTACATCATCAAGAGCCTGCAGCACGGCGCCGACGGGGTGCTGATCTCAGGCTGTCATCCCGGCGATTGCCATTACATCAGCGGGAACTACTACGCCCGCCGGCGGTTTGCCATCCTGAAGAGCCTGCTCGAGTTCGTAGGGGTCGAGCCCGGCCGGGTGAGCTTCTCGTGGGTGTCGGCCGCCGAGGGGGAGAAGTTCTCGCAGGTGGTGAAGGATGTGGTCGAGACGGTGAAGGCCCTCGGCCCGGCGGAGAGATTGGTGAAGGGCAAGGAACGATAAGCTGGGAGGAGAGAAATGGAGACAACGGCGACAATCACGATCCAGGAGTTCGATAGAGGTGTACTGGCCTTTCTCAAGTTCTTAGAGAGGGCCCCTCAACAAGTTGATCAGGCTAGACTGGGGAGGGCCAAGAGGGAGGTCGAGGAGCTGAGAGCGTTAGCACTTGAGGCGGAGATCAAGGCCGACTATCCCAATGCGAAACTCAGCCGTCGGTTGCTCTCCCTTATCGGAACGGAACCCGAATTGCCCCTCGAGGAGGAACAACAAGCGATCATCGAAGCTGTGACGTGGAGGGAGCAGTGATACTGATTGACATCAATGTCCTCGAAGATGTGGCTAGACATCGAAAGGGATGGAAGGGCAGCAGCGTTCTGTTGGGAGCGGTAGAGGCTGGCGATGTAGATGGCGGTGTTTCGGCCTGGACTGTAGCTGTGGTCTACTACTTTCGCCGTCGCGCCGGGGCCAGCGACCACGAGGCCCGGCAGAAGACCAAGACTCTGATCCAGGATGGGGGCCTTGAGGTTTTGCCCTTCAATGCTGATATCATAGATTCGGCCCTTGCCGACCAGCGCTTTTCGGGTTTCGAGGATGCTATCCAGTTCCACACGGCCAAGTTGAACAACATTGATACCATCATAACCAGGAACGTCAGGCATTTTCGAGCGGTGAAGGATGAGCTCGCCATCCTGACGCCGGAGGAGTTCCTGGCGAAGGAAATGGCGAGTTCGCTCTGACTTCTAGTGATGGTTTTGCAATTCGGAACGGTGAGGTATGGGAGACCTTTCTCCACAGATAAGAGAAGTGGCGAGATCACTTCTCCGCGATGAAAAAGTTGACCTGATAATCGGGTACGAACAAGGATCCTTACCCCTTCGTACCAGTCCCTGCTTCATCAGGAACCCTGATGAAGCGGAGAGGTTGGTTTGGAATCCCTGCTGCGAGAACAACCTGGCCACGTACCTTCACCGCGCGACGGGCAAAGTGGGGATCGTGGCCAAAGGGTGCGATGCGCGCTCCATCGTCGCCGAGATCGTGGAGCGGCAGATCGCCAGGGAGGACGTGGTCATCATCGGCGTGCCCTGCCAGGGGGTGATAGATCGCACCAAGATCGAGGCGCGGCTGGACGGGCGCGAGGTGCTGGAGGCGGATGTCAGCGAAGGGCTGATCACCCTGCGCGGTGAGGGTTTCGAGGAGACGCTGGACCTGGCCGAGGTACTGTGCGATGGCTGCGCCACGTGCCACCATCGAAATCCCCCCCTGTACGACGTCCTCATCGGTGAGCCGGTGCCAGAGGTGGAAGACGCCGACGAATACGCGGCGGTGCGCGCGCTGGAGGACCAGACGAGCGACGAGCGATGGGCCTACTTCGCCAACGAGTTCAGTCGCTGCATCCGCTGCTACGCCTGCCGAGAGGCCTGCCCGTGCTGCTACTGCGCGGAGTGTTTCGTGGATCAGGCTCAGCCCTGCTGGTTCGGCAAGGGCGACGATCTCTCAGACGTGATGGCCTTTCACATCGTGCGCGCCTATCACGTCGCCGGGCGATGTCTGGATTGCGGAGCGTGCGCCCGCGCCTGCCCGATGCACATTGACCTGCGGGTGCTGGTGAAGAAGCTGGAAAAGGACGTGCGCGAGCTGTACGGTTACGAGGCGGGCCTGGATCTAGAGAGCGTGCCTCCCCTGGCCACGTTCCGGCTGGATGACCCACAGGAATTTATCAAGTAGAGCAAATTGACAAATCGGCAAATGGCAAATAAAAAATGGCAGATCGCAAGCCCCAAGATAGCCGCGTTCCTCGATGACCTGCTCAAGACGCACCGCGTGTTCGCTCCCGTCAAGCGGGACGGCCTGATCAGCTTCGAGCCCATCAGCGAGGGAGACGAGGCTCTCCTCGACGAATCCCCCAACTCCAGGCGGGCGCCCAAGGAGATGTTCTTCCCTCGCTCGGAGACGCTGTTCGCCTACGAGGAAGGTGAGATCACCGTCGTGCCCCTGCCGGACGAGCGGAGGGTGGTTTTCGGCGTGCGCCCCTGCGACGCCAGAAGCCTGATCCTGCTGGACAAGGTGTTCGACGCGCCCGATTACCAGGACCCCTACTACGTGGGCCGGCGGAAGAACACCGTACTCATCGGCCTGGGCTGCAACCACCCCCTGAGCACCTGCTTCTGCACCGCCGTGGGCGGAGGACCTTTCGCTGTGGATGGCCTGGACCTACTGTTCACCAACCTGGGCGACCGTTACCTGGTGGAAGCTATCACCGAGCGAGGGGAGGCACTGGTGGCCGACAGCCCCTACTTCCGTGAGGCGGCTCCGGCGGACGTGAGCCTGAAAGCCGAGATCGCCGCCCGCGCCGAGCAGGCGGTTTCGGGGCCAAGCGTGGAAGGGGTCAAAGAACAGTTGGACACGATGTACGACGACCCCTTCTGGGACGAGCTGCACGAGAAGTGCCTGGGGTGCGCGGTGTGCACCTATTTGTGTCCCACCTGCCACTGCTTCGACATCGTGGACGAGGCGGTGAACGCCCAGGGGCAGCGGGTGCGCAACTGGGATTCCTGCCAGTTCCCCCTGTTCACCCTCCACGCCTCGGGCCACAACCCCCGCCCGTCAGGCAAGGAGCGGATGCGGCAGCGGGTGATGCACAAGTTCAGGTACTTCGTCGAGAACTTCGGGGAGGTGGCCTGCGTGGGCTGCGGCCGCTGTGTGCGCGAGTGCCCGGTAAACATGGACCTTCGGGAAGTGCTCAACGCCATCCGATCGCGGAAAAGCTGATTGCAAGAGGCGGAATCAAGCCAAAATGGACGAAATACGCAATACGCAATACGCAATACGCAATCCATATCTGCCCTACCCGGTGGTCATCCGAAAAATCATTGACGAGAACGAGGCTCGAGACATCAAGACCTTCGAGCTCGTTTTCCGCGACGCGGACAGGGATAGCTTCACCTTTCGATGTGGCCAGTTTGCCGAGCTGTCGGTGCTGGGTGCCGGAGAGTGTCCCATCGGCATCGCCTCCTCGCCGATGGAGCAGGGGTATCTCCAATTTACCGTTAAGCGGACGGGAGTAGTGACCGGCGCCCTGCACAACTGCGAGGAGGGGACGATTATCGGGATAAGGGGCCCTTACGGCAACGGCTTCCCGATGGACATGCTGGAGGGGAGCAACGTAGTCATCGTCGCCGGCGGATTCGCCTTCACCACCCTGCGCTCATTGACCAACTATATCCTTCATCCTGACAATCGTGATCGTTTTGGCGAGATCACGGTCATCTACGGCGCCCGCAGCCCAGGAGAGCTGATCTACAAATACGATCTCCAGGACTGGGCCGGACGAGATGACCTCCAGCTCCACGTGACGGTGGACGCGGGGGACGAGGGCTGGACTGGATTGGTCGGGTACGTGCCCACCATCCTCAAAGAGGTGGCCCCCAGTTCAAACAACGCCGTGGCTGCGGTCTGTGGCCCGCCCATCATGATCAAGTTCTCCATCCCCGTTCTCAATGAGCTAGGCTTCCCACCGGGCCGGATCATCAACTCACTGGAGATGCGCATGAAGTGCGGGATCGGCAAATGCGGGCGCTGCAACATCGGGGACAAGTACGTATGCAAGGACGGGCCAGTGTTCACCCTCGAGGAACTGCAGAACATGCCCGGGGAATACTAGAGGTTAGAGATTGGAGGCCAACATCCAATTCCAAATGGAGGGACGATGGCGATAACGTATCGGGGTGAACTGGCCCACCAGGTTCACGAGGCGTGCGGCGAGAACGTCTATCTGTGCTATCAGTGCAAAAAGTGCACCGCCGGCTGCCCGGTGGCCGATTATTTTGACCTGACGCCCCACCACCTGCTGCGAGCCGTGCAGTTCGGCCAGAAGGAGACAGTCCTGCGCTCCAGGACCATCTGGCTGTGCGCGGCCTGCGAGGCCTGCTCCACCCGCTGCCCGCAGGGGGTGGACCTGCCGCGCATCATGGATGCTCTAAAGATCATGGCCACGCGCGAGGGCGTTGAGCCAGCCGTGCGGCCTGTGCCCGCCTTCTACGCCGCCGCCCTGCGGGGCATCAAGCTCTTCGGGCGCATGTATGAGGCCGGGCTGATGGGCGAGCTTTACCTGCGCATGGCCCTGTCGGGCGACCTGGACCGCGAGCAGCTTCTCAACAGGGACGTGCCGCTGGCTCTCAGGATGCTCAGGATGGGCAAGCTCAAACCCCTGCCGCCGCTGAGCCGTCGCGCGAAACACAGGCCGACTCCGGCCCCCGGCGGGCAGCGGGTGGCCTACTATCCAGGTTGCAGCCTGCACGGCACGGCCATCGAATACGATATGTCCACCAGGGCCATCGCCGACAAGATCGGCCTGGAGCTGGTTGAACCCAACGGCTGGGTGTGCTGCGGCACCACCCCCACCCACTCCACCGATCACCTCCTCTCCACGGTCTTGCCCCTGAAGAGCCTGGCCCTCATCGAGCAGAGTGGACAGTCGTACGTGACCGTGCCCTGCCCCTCCTGCTTTATTCGGTTTCGCACCGCCATGCGCGACGTCGCCGCCGATCCTGAGCTGAGGGAGCAGGTGGCCGCCCAGACAAAGTACACCCCCTCGCCCGAGCTGACCGTGGACCACCTGCTGACCACCATCACTGAGCGGGTGGGGATCGAGAAGGTGGCCGCCGCCGTCACCCGTCCGCTGGAGGGGCTGAAGGTGGTGTGCTACTACGGCTGTGTCATCACCCGCCCGCCCGAACTTACCGGTGCGGCGGAGTACGAATATCCCATGAACATGGATCGTTTGGTGCAGGCCCTGGGGGCCGACAGCCTGGACTGGTCGTACAAGACCGAGTGTTGCGGAGTGTCGCTGGTCTTCACCCAGTTGCCCATCGTCATGGACATGAGTCACAAGATACTGGACAATGCCAGGAAAGTGGGAGCGCAAGCCATCGTGGTGGCCTGCCCGCTGTGTCAGGCCAACCTGGACATGCGTCAGCGGCAAATAGGCGAGCAGTACGGCCAGGACTACGACCTGCCCATCCTGTACTTTACCCAGTTGATGGGGTTGGCCTTCGGCCTGGAGCCATCTGCCCTGGGGCTGGAAAAACACTTCGTCAGCGCCGAGCCCCTTCTGGGCGAATGGGCAAATGAGCAAATGAGCCAATGGCAGCCAAAGACACTGCAACGAATTTAGAATACAGCGAGCTTGATCCACAGTTCAAGAGTGAGATCGCGGCCCTGATCGGCGGGCTGGACCTCACCCACTGCTTCCAGTGCGGCGTGTGTTCCGGCTCCTGCCCGACCGTGGCCTGGATGGAGTACGGCCCGCGGCGGATCATGCACATGGTCCGCCTGGGCATGGCCGACGAGGTGCTGCGCAGCCACGACATCTGGTTCTGCGTGTCGTGCTACTCCTGCACCGCGCGCTGCCCGCAGGGCATCGAGATCGCCGACGTGATGGCCTCTCTGCGCAGCCTGGCCATCGCGAAGGGGCTGGCTAAGGACAGGGAAGCCACCTTCAGCCGGGTCTTCGTGGAGGTTTTGGAGCGATACGGGCGCATGTACGAGCCAGAGTTGCTGTTGCGCTACTACACGGCGGAAGCCGGCCTGACTGGCCTTATCAAACAGGCCGGGCTGGGGCTGAAGATGCTCAGGAAGGGCAAGATCGCCCTGCGGCCGGAACGCATCGAGAACACTGGCGAACTGGGGGAGATCTCCGTGCAGATCAGTGGAGGGCCTCGTCCTGAGCCTATCGTCCGGGAGGAACGTTGAAGTACGCCTACTATCCGGGTTGCAGCCTGCACGCCAGCGCCAGGGAGTACGACATCTCCTGGCGGGCCGTCTGCGAGCGATTGGGCATCGAGCTAGCCGAGATGGAGGACTGGAGCTGCTGCGGGACGGTCCACGCCACCAGCGTTGACCGTTTGCTGGCCCTGGCATTGGCGGCGCGAAACCTGGCCATCGCCGAGGCGGCGGGCCTGGAGATAGCCGCTCCATGTAGCGGCTGCTACAAGAACCTGAGGACCACCGACGAAGCGCTCAAGGGAAACGCCGAGCTGAGGGCGAAGGTCAACGCCAGCCTGCCTCGCCAGTTCAAAGGAAGCACCGTGGTCAGGCACCCCCTGTACATCATCCTGCAGGACATCGGCCTGGACGCCCTGGCGGACGTCCCCAGGCCACTCCACGGGCTCAAGGTGGCCCCCTATTACGGCTGCGTGCTCACCCGCCCCGCTGCTCTTCATCCGGTTGACGACGCGGAGGATCCCCAGGGACTGGATCGTTTGCTGCAAACGCTGGGAGCTGAAGTCGTCCCCTACCCGGCCAAGACCAAGTGTTGCGGTGGGGCAGTGCTGGTGTCCCACACAGACGTGGCCCTTGACCTGACGGGCAAGCTCCTCAAGCAAGCCAAGGATGCCGGGGCGCAGTGCCTGGCGGTGGCCTGTCCCATGTGCCAGATGGTCCTCGATGCCTATCAGTCCCAGATTGAGCGGCGACTGGGGGAGCGGTTGGACTTGCCAGTCCTGTACTTCACCCAGTTGATGGGCCTGGCTCTGGGGATTGACGAGAGGCAGTTAGGACTGGGACAGTTGATCGTCTCCCCGGCCAGAGTGCTGGCGCGGGTTTGAAGGCCAAAGACAGAGGCCGGGTTTCTCCCAGAAACCCGGCCTCACCTTTTCCTCGTCCCTTGTCACTTGTCCCTCGTCCCTTGCCCCTTGTCCCTTGCCCCTTGTCCCTTGTCACCTGTCCCTTGTCCCTTGTCACTTTTATAATGCACCTCGCGCAGCACGTCGCGGTCAGCGGCAGCGGGCACGTACTCGCTCGTCAGCCAGATGGCCTCGTAGCGGCAGACATCCTGACACTGCCCGCAATAGGCACAGCGGTCTGGGTAGTGGATCAGCCGGAACTTGTCGCGGCCCTTCGATGAATTCGGGCTATCGTCCTCGCGCTCCAGCTCCAGGGCAAAGGCAGGGCAATCGCGCACGCACAACCCACACCCCCGGCAGAGGTCCATATTGATCACGACGCGGCCCCTGGAGTAGGGGGGCACCTCCGGCGGCGCGAAGGGGTAGCGCACCGTGATCGGCCGGGTGAACAGTGTGCGCCACAACTGCGGCAACAGGTAGACCAGCGAATGAAGACGAGACATCTTTATCCCGCTCCGATCCAGATTGTAGCCAACATTTGCAGCAGCGCCAGCGGCGCCAGCACCCGCCAGCCGAGGCTCGCCAGTTGGTCAATGCGCAGCCGAGCGTAGAGCACGCTTGCCACTGAGAGCGCTAGCAGGATGAGCAACGCCTTGATGCTAAAGACCAGCGCACTGAGAACTGAACACTGGAAGCTGGAAACTGGAAGCTGGAAACTGGAAGCTGAAATACTACCGCCGCCCAGGAAGGCATTGACCAGCAGAAAGATGCCGACCACAGTCTTCGTATGCAGCGTGAGGTGCCACAACGCTAACTTGCGCCCGCTGAACTCAGTCAGCGGCCCGGCGCCGATCTCCGACTTGGCCTTGGGAATGTCAAACGGCACCCGCTTCAGCTTACCGATCAGCCCGACGAGCGCCAGCAGGAAGCCCACCGGTTGCACGAGCACCACCCAGGTCGTCTGCGACTGGTAGGCGGCGATGCGCGTGACTGACCAGGAGCCACTGAGGATGGCCGGGCCGCTGAGCGCCATCAGGAAGGGCACCTCGTAGGAGAAGTATTGCAGCAACGAGCGGTTGCCGCCGACGACACTGAAGACGCTGACAGAGAGCCAGCCGGCCAGGAAGTAGGCCAGCGCCGGAATGCTAAGCAAGAAGAGCACGGCAATCAAATCGCCCTCGAAGGCGCTGGCCGCCCGTCCGCTGACGGGGATGTAGAGCGCGGCGGTCAGCACTGCGGCCAGCGACACCGTTGGCAGCGCCGCGCAGGCCCACTCGTGGGCACCAGTGGGCAGAAGGTCTTCCTTGGCCATCAATTTGATGAAATCGGCCAGCGGCTGGAACCAGGGCGGCCCAATGCGCCCCTGCAAGCGGGCTGCCACCCGGCGGTCAATCCACTGGAAGGCCAGCGCGCAGACGAAGAGAAAGAGAAAGCCGGGAAAGATCAAGATACTTGCCAGTTGACTCATCTCACTTCGTCTTTCTGCTAAAGATGTAGACCACCAGGCCGAGGAAAATCAGCCCCCAGTAACAGACCAACCGATCGAGGAGAGCAACGGACAGAGCCTGACTCTGGCTCATCTCCTGCACGAGGCCCAGCCTGCTGGCCAGAAGTAGCACGACGACGATGGCCGATTCCACGATGCCCAACCCCGACGGCGTGAAAGGCAAGGTAGTAAGCAGGGCGCTGCCGAGTGCGATGAAGAGGGAGGTCATGGGATCAATGGCGAGGTTCAGGGCGCCAGCGGCAAAGAAGAACCGCCCTCCCTCCATCCCCCAGATGAGGATGGTGAGCAGCAAGAGGAGGGGGAAGCGCCGGAAGGACAGAAACAACCCTTCCTCGAAATGGGCGTAGAGTGGTCTCAATCGCGCAGGAAGAATGTTGAGGATAAATTTCCTTCCCCCTTTCATCGCCAGGAGGCCCACTGCGGCCACCAGTACCAGGGCGAGGGCTATGCCCAGAGTCTGAAGGATGGCTTCAGGGAGATGCCCGCGAAAGCCGATCAGACTGGCTATTCCCACCATGACGAAGAGGACGAGCAGCGCGATGATCCGCTCGCTGACGATGGTGCCCATGCTCCTGGAGAAAGAGAGGCCAGCGCTCCTTTTCAGGAGATAGCCACGATAAACATCCCCTAGCTTGGCCGGAATGATGTTGTTTACGAAATAGGAAAGAAAGGTGATCTCCGTCAGGTCTCTGAGCGACGGAGGATTGTCGAATCCCGCGTTGCGGAGTAGTACCTGCCAGCGCCAGCCGCGCAGGGGAAAGGTCAGGTAATAGAAGAGAAGGGAGAGGGAAAAGAGAAATAGATCCGTGTCTCCTAAGATCCTCTGCATCTCCTCCACATCTATTTTCACCCTGGTGAGGAGGAAGTAAAGGATGACAAAGGCGACAGCGAAGGAAATGAGAGTCTGAGGACGAAAGAATCTCCGACTGAGAGAGACCTCGGTTAGTTCTTCATTCTCGGGGGTAGTAGTCACTGGAATTGCCTCCTGAATTAGAGGTTAGAGGTTGGAGGTTGGAGGTTAGAGGTTATAGGTCGGGCTTCCAACATCCAACTAACGGTCGGCGCAAGCAATGCACAGGTCCACTCCGGCCAGCACAGCGGGCATGTCGGCGGTGTGGACGCCCCGCAGTTGGTCGGGCAGGATGAGCAGCGTCGTTAATGTAGGTGTGCGTATCTTAACCCGCGCCGGGCGGTCGCTGCCATCGCTACGTATGTAGTAGATCAACTCTCCACGCGGGGCCTCGCCCCGGCTGACCACCTCGCCGGGTGGTACGCGTCGTGGGGCGCGCACCGTCAGCGGTCCTGCTGGCAGTTCGGCCAGCAGTTGACGGCAGATGTGCAGGCTTTCGACGATCTCCAGAGTCCGCACCACGGTGCAGGCCCACACGTCCCCTGCCTGGGCGGTGATGACCCGGAAATTGACGCGGTCGTAGGCGGCGTAGGGCGCGTCGCGCCGCAGGTCTACGTCCACACCCGAAGCACGCGCGACCGGTCCTACTACACAGTAACGGCGCACCTGGTCCGCGGACAGATGGCCCACGCCGCGTGTGCGCGCCTGGAAAGAGCGCTCGTGCTGGATCACACCCAGAAAAGTCTCGATCTGTCGCTCCAGATCATCGAGCCGCACCAGGATCGAGTCCATTTGCGCCTCGTCCACGTCAATGCGCACGCCGCCGATGACGTTGGCAGCGTGGGCCACTCGCCCGCCGGAGAGCTCCTCCATGATGTCTAAAGCGATCTCGCGGTCGCGCCAGGCGTACATAAAGATGGTGGTAAAGCCAATGTGTTCAGCCAGCACGCCCAACCAGAGCAGGTGGCTGTGAATGCGCTCCAGTTCGCACATTAGCGTACGCAGGTATAGCGCTCGCGGCGGCACTTGTAGCCCCAACAGGGCCTCGACCCCCTGGCAATAGACGGTCGTGTGGACGTGGGAGCAGATGCCGCAGACGCGCTCCACCACGTGGACATTCTGCACGTAGCTACGCTGCTGGCAGATGCGCTCCAGGCCGCGGTGGACGTAGCCGAGGCGCAGGACGCTGTCTACGATTCGCTCTCCTTCGGCGGTCAACAAGAACGAGAGCGGCTCCTTAAGGGCGGGATGCTGCGGACCGATGGGAATGGTTATGCGGGTCATCTGCCCTCACCCCCGGCCCCTCTCCGCCCCCCCTCGGTCCCCCCCAACTCTGGGGGGGAAGGTGGGAGAGGCTGGTGACGCAGCGGGGCCTCGCCGTCCCAGTCGTCCGGCAGTAGCAGTGGACGCGGGTCGGGGTGGCCATCGAAGGTGACGCCTAGCATCTCGCTGACCTCCCGCTCGTAGTAAGAAGCGCCGGAGATCAGGTCGGTTATCGTGGTGATGTGCACCCCTTCCCGCGGCAACGACGTTTTCAGCGTCAGGCCTCGCCCATCCCAGAAGTGATACAGCAACTCTATCTCGCTGCCGGTATCCTGTCCGGTGATGGTCGAAAGGTGGCCCAGATCGTTGCGCTCGATGAGCACCTGCACGGCCAGGTGAACGCAGTCTGGCGGCAGGGCGATAAAGGTTTCGTCTATGGGCAGCGCCTGCGCCTCAATGGTCTCGGCGGGAAAAGTCTCCCGCAATGTTTGCAAAATCGCTTCCAAATGCACGGTTTGTCCTCTCTAGCTTAATGAGATGGCAGTAGTTGCCACTTCAGTGGCTTTTGCCCCGCCACCAACGACTGAAGTCATTACTACGAGCCAAAAACTGACTCGCTGACTCGCTAAATCATCTCCAGCAACCGCACCAGCCCGTCAATCATCGCCTCTGGACGGCTGGGACAACCCGGTATATAAATATCCACGGGCAAGACCTGGTCTATACCGCCCAGCACGTTGTAGCCATCGCGGAACACGCCGCCGGAACAACTGCAACTGCCCACCGCCACTACCCATTTGGGGGCCGGCATCTGCTCGTAGATGCGGCGCAATCTATCTCGCGACTGGCGCGTCACCGGGCCGGTGCAGAGCAAGATGTCGGCATGGCGTGGCGAGGCTTCTTTCAGGATGCCCAGCCGTTCCACGTCGTAACGCGGTGTGAGCAGGTCCAGAATCTCAATGTCGCAGCCGTTGCAGCCGCCGCTGTTGAAATGCAGCACCCAGGGCGACTTGCGTCGCGCCCAGCGCACTAGATCCAGCATATCTCTCTCCAAGCGATCCCATAGGGTAGCCGTGAGACATGGAGTCCCAGACATTTGTCATTCCTTACTATGTATGGTATAATTTCACAATAAAAAGTGAAGGCGTGCGTAACTACTGACTTGAATCAAAATGGCCTGATTCGGAGATGAGAAAATGTGTGATAACGCGCTTCCCAAGCCCCCTCCAAAGGAATACTGGGATGATGTCAAATGGGCCGAGGAGCATTACGCCGAGTTGACACGCCAGTATCCCAATCAATGGGTGGCTATTATTGACCAGAGGGTCGTTTCTGCAGGGAGAAACCTGAGACAGGTACTCGATGAGGCGAAGGCCCTTACAGACCGTCTGGAGTTTCCACACCTCTTCATTGAGCGAGGTGTCCGTGTCTACCAATGCTAGCGATGGATGCATCAACCTCAGCCTCTACGAGATCCTTGACCCGGAACTTCTCGATGAAGGAATTCACCTCCCCCCCGGTTGGTTCCTTTACCCCTCTCCCTTGGTTAGCACGAACACGCTGATACCAATACCCACCAGGTAAGCTATCGCCAGGCGGTGCGACGCCCCCCCTGGCGGCAGCGTCGAAACCACCAGCGTCGCCAGATGCAACACGGAGAAAAGCAGCGCCAGGCGAAAGAAGGCGTGGTAGGCCAGTTGCGCCTCCGGAGGCAACAGATCCTCACCGCAGGCGTAGGGCTGATGCTTGCCGGGGTGCTCCTCGCCCGGTGCGGCCAGCGCCCCGCCCAGCCGGTAAAGGCCATAGGCCAGCGCCAGAAAGACACAGAGGGCCACCGGCGGGCTCAACAGTATGTCTCCAATCATTCCTCACCTCCCCAGCGCCAGCAAGTAGGCACTCGCCCCCGCCGTCCAGTCCAGCCAGGGCCCCGGGTAGAAGCCGATGGCCAGAATCAACGTCCCCAGGATCACCAGAGGCAGCGCCATCCAGGGCGAGATTCGGATCTGAGATGAGACTTCCGAAGTCTGTGAAGTGAACAGCGTGCCGATGAGCGGCAGATAATAACCCAACGCCAACAGGCTGTTGAGCAAGAAGATGACTAATCCCAGGTAGACGAGCACACCGCTGGCCTGCAGACCACCGCTCAGCGCGAACCACTTGCCGGCGAAACCGGCCAGCGGTGGCACGCCGGCCAGCCCGGCCAGCGACACGCTGAAGGCCATGGCCACCAGCGGCATACGCGCCGCCGTCCCCCGCAGATCGGCGATCTGGGTAGCGGCGTAGTAGAAGTGACAGACCCCCTTGCACAGGAAGGCCAGCCCCTTCATCGCCGCGTGGGCTATCAGAAGAAAGAAGCCAGCCTGGATGGCTATCGGCAGGGCATAGCGCAGCCCAATGCCCAGGCTAAACATGATGTAGCCCAGTTGAGCGATCGTCGAATAGGCCAGCAGTCGCTTGGTGTAGGTCTGCACCAACGCCAGGGCATTGCCCAAGGTCATATTGAACAGCGAGAGCACCATCAACAGCGTTCCCAGGTCGCGCGCCGGAAAGCCCAGCCCCAGGCAGACCTTGAGCAGCGCGTAGAGGACGCTCTGGACGACAATGCCGGAAAGCATGGTGCTGATGCTGCTGGGCGCTCGCCCGTGGGCATCGGGCAGCCAGGTGTGCAGGGGCACGACCGCGCTCTTGATGCCGAAGCCCACCAGGAAGCAGGCCGTCCCGGCGCGCGTCCACGGCCCTGGCGCGCCCATCATCAGCGGCAGCACCAGCGTTCCCGTCTCGCGATAGACGAAGGAGAGGCCCATCAGGATGGTAACCGTGCCCACGCTGCCCATCACCAGATACTTGAGACCGGCCTCGATGGCCGTGTCGAGGTGGCGGCGGAAGGCGACCAGCACGTAGGCGGCGACACTCATCAACTCGCAGAACAGGTAGAGGTTAAAGAGGTCGGTGGCCATCACCATGCCCACCAGGCCGGTCACCAGCAACAGCAACAGCGGATAATAGTTCTCCTGGCGGCGGTCGAGCGCCAGGTAACGGCCTGAATATATCGTCACCAGCGTCCCCAGTCCCAGCGCCACACAGGCCACCACCAGCGCACCCGCGTCGGCGCGCAGGAAAGCCCCGCCGGGGCCAAAGTATCCCCACGTCGGCAGCCCTTCGGCAGCGCTCAGGGGGGCTTGCGTGAGCCCGAAGAGCGGGGCCAGCATCCCCAGCGCGGCCACCAGGACCAACGCCGTGAACAGCGCCAACCGGTCGTTGCGAGATGTCCACAGGCGCGCCACCAGGTAGACGGCGAGCGCGCCGCCAGTCAGACAGGCCAGCGGTAACACCACCCACACGCTGCCCGTCACCAGACGCCTCCCAGGATCAAGGTCAACTCGTGGGCCACCCAGTCGAAGACCGGCGCCGGAAAGAGCCCTTCGATGAGGGCCAACGCAGCCAGCAAGATCGTCGGCACCACCATCGCCCAGGGCAGGCGGCCTACGGTCAGCCCCTGCGGGCGAGCGCCGAAGAAGATGCGCCCCACGAACCAGAGGGCGTAGGCCACGGTCAGCAGCGATCCGAACAGCGTCAGGATCGAGAGCCCGATGTGGGCGGTGTGAAAACCACCAGCGAAGATCATCCACTCGCTGTCGAAGATGCAGAAGGGCGGTGACCCGGCGATGGCCAGCGCGCCCGCAGCGGTGCAAAGAGCCACTACCGGCATCGCGCTTCCCAGGCCGCCCAGCTCCGTGATGCGCCGCCGACCCGTAGCGCGCACCACCAGCCCCACGCACATGAAGAGCAACGCCTTGACGATGGCGTGATAGATGACGTGCAACGTCGCCCCGGCAATCCCGTCGAAGGTCAGCGTGCCCAGCCCGAATAAAATGTACCCCATCTGGCTGACGCTGGAGTAGGCGATAATGCGCTTGATGTCCTGCTCGGCCAGGGCCATCAGCGCGCCGTATATCTCAGAGACGATGCCTGCCACCATCATCGGCACGGCAAAGGAGGTCATCTGAGCCGGCGAGAAGATGCTCAGGGGGAAGCGAAGGACGCCGTAAGTGCCCATGCTGAGCATCGCCGCCGCCAGCATGATGGTGACCGGCATGGGGGCCACGGTGTGGGCGTCGGGCAGCCAGAGGTGCAGCGGGAAGATGGCCATCTTGACGCAAAAGCCGACGATGAAAAGCGTGGTCACGGTCATCACCAGGCCGGGGGCTAAGGTCACACCTGCCCGCAGGGCGGAGAAGCTGTCACTCCCTGTAGCGTCGTAGAGCACGATCAACCCCACCAACACCATCAGCGATCCCAGGTGGGTGAAGATGAAGTACTTGAGAGCTACCGCGCCCCGCTGCTCGCCCTCGCCCCACACGGCGATCAGCGCGCAGGAGGCTACCAGCATCAATTCCCAGAAAATATAGAACAGGAACATGTCGTCGGCCAGGGTGGTGCCGGACATGCCCACGGCGAAGAGCAGCAACAGGGCGTAGAAGAACGATGTCCTCTCATCCGTACGGTGGTAGCCCCAGGTATAAACGACGGCCAGCAGCGTCACCGCTGCCTCGGTGATCAGGAAGGGGAAGGTCAGCCAGTCTATGTGCAGCGTCAACCGGATGCCTGCGGCCGGGATCCATCTAAAGCCTAGCGTGGGGTCTTCGCCACGCTGGAGCGCCGGCAGGAGGGCAAAGGTCCCGGCCAGGGAGAGCGCCGCCGCCAGGCCGGCCATCCAGCCCGCCATACGCGCGCCGCGGCCACCCAGCAGGGAGAGCAACAGCGCCGCCGCCAACGGTGCGCCCAGGATAGTCACTAGCCACATTGTTTCTATGTCCATGCCTCACCTCTCCTACCCACCATACAGCACCAAGGCCAGCACTGCCAGCGCCAGGCTGACCACCACCCACAACAGGTTATACCGCAGCCGCCCCGTGTGCCAACGCTGCAACCCCCGGCTCAGCCTCAGAACAGCTCGCACGGAACGGCGCAGGAGTCCCTCCAGGCCCTCCTGCTCCACGACGCGGTAGGTGAGGCGTGCCCCATCCACCACCACCCGCACGACCAGGGCAACGATCTGTTCCAGGATACCCACCTCGACCACGGCGTGCAACGCCTGGGCCGCCCGGGCCAACCCTTCTTCCAGGTCGTACGCTTCCTCCTCTGGCACCGCTGCAACGAGAGGACCTGCTCTTAAGCGCCGCTGGAGTTGCCACCCTGCCAGCACCAAAACCATCACCACCAGCACCGCAGGGGTAGTGACCGCGTAGCGCAACAGGGCAGGCAGGGTGGGGATTTCCTGCCACGCCATGCCCGCCGCGGCAACCAGGTGACGGGCCAGCGGCCTAAAGCCCAGCCCACCGGCCAGCACTCCGCCGTTCAACGTTCCGATGGCCATCCACCGCGTCCATTGCCCCCCCTCTTTCCCCCCCAGTGGGGGGGATGAAGGGGGGGGACCCCCAAAGTTGGGGGGAACGGGGGGAGGGGGAATGGGGGAAGCCCCTACAGGTTCAGGTAAACCCTCGTAGGAGGCGTCTCTGACGCCGATTGACAGAAGCCGCCCCGTTACGTGCACCGCCCAGATGCCGCTCAAGGCCACGGCGACCTCGGCGACGAACAGCGCGTCCAGCGGAACTCCCGCCCGTCGCGCCCACCAGGTGGTCAGCAGGCCGAAGGCTGTCAGCGCCAACCCACCCAGGGCAAAGGAACCGGCGGCGACCCTGCGCTGGGCGGGTGAATCAGAGCCCTGGGCTGCCTCGGCTGCCAGGAAGAGCAACAGGCGCAGCGGTGTCAGCGCCAGCAAGCCTAACCAGACGGCCGCTTCGACCCCGCTGGCGGCGACGAAGAGCGTCAGCCCACCGTGCGCGGCCCCGACGTAGACCAGTGCACTGCGCGGGTCCGCCCGGGTCAGCCCGATGAGCATGGCCAGCGCCGCGCCGCCAGCCCCCAGCCAGAGCGCCGCCGTCTGCAGCGAGCCGGCCAGGGCCAACAGCGGCGTGACGCGATAGAGCAGGTACATGCCCAGGTTGGGCATGACGGTGGCATAAAGCCAGGCCTGCGAGGCCAACGCCAGCCGTCGCCCGGATTGGCTCCAGAGGTGAAAGGGCCAGCCGCCCAGCTTGACCCACACCGCCAGCACCAAGCCAGCCACGACCCAGGCCAGGCGTCCGGCCTCCAGTGCGCCGCCCGCCCTTTCGATGGCACTGAGGGCAAACTCCAGCGCCGGGCCGATGCGCAACGTCCCGCTGGCGTCCATCAGGATCAGGATGGCGGTGAGCAGGCCCGCGTCGCCCAGGCGCAGGAGCAGATAGCTGCTCCAGGCCAAACGGATGCCCATCGTGTTTCGCAATTCGACCACCAGCGCCAGGGCAATGCACAGGGCCACGATCTCCAGCGCCACGTAGCGAGCCAGGAAATGCTCGGCCAGGAAAGCGACGTTAGCCGCAGCCAGCGCCAGCAGCATCACCGTTCCGGACCAGGGCGGATATTCCTCGCCGCCCCCCCCTCTTTCCCTCCCAGTGGGGGGGATGAAGGGGGAAGCGCCGAGCAGGACGAGAAAGGCCCCCCACGTAGTGACCAGCACCGCATAGAGCCCCGTGGTGCCAAGGCCCAGCTCCATAGGGCCGGCACCAGGCAGCCATTCGACGGCGATAGTCGGGCCGTCCCCTCGTTCCCCCCAACTTTGGGGGGTCAGGGGGGAGGGCAACAAAGCCAGGGCACACAGCGCCGTCACAGCGGTCGCCGTCAGCGCCACGTAGTGCGCCGTGGAGCGCCACCCGCGCCACGACATCACAGCTACCAACGCGCTCCCCAGCAGCGGCAGCGTCACCAACCCCACGATCAATGTGCCCATCACGCTAACCCCGCAATCTGTCCAGGTGATCAACGTCTCCTGAGGGATAGTGGCGGAAGACGTTCACGATCAGCGCCAGCGCGATGGCGATCACGACCGCCTCGACGACCAGCGCCGAGACAACCATCGTCTCGGCAAGGTGCAAGTCCCCACGCAGGTGACCCGCGTGGATGAGGCCCAGCGTGGCCCCCTGGAGCATGATCTTGAGCCCCATCACCTGCTTGATGACGTTGCGTCGTGAGAACAGGCAGAACAGCCCAATCAGGAACAACAACACGCTCAGTGATGTATTGAGTAGGTTCAGCCAGTCCATCGTCCCCACATTCATTCGTCGTCCCCTTCCCCCGTTCCCCCCAACTTTGGGGGTCCCCTCCTTTCATCCCCCCTACTGGGGGGGAAAGAGGGGGAGCATTGGCCATTGGTCATTTCTGTCTCCTCTTTGTCGCTGGGCAACAGCGCGGCGATGCCCAGCGCGCCGACGAAGATCAACGCCACCTGGGCTGCCAGGTCGAGGCCGCGGCTCTCCCAGAACCACTGCCGGAACGACTCTTCGACAGGCTCGGGACGCTGCCCTTCGACGAGCTCAGGACGCCGTGCTACGTGGGCGTCGTCGGGTAGTACCAATAATTGCCGGCCGATCAACAGGCCGGCAATCAGCAGTGCAACCACAACGCCGGTCCAGGCGACGTATTCACGGTTCACGGCTTTGCCCCCGCATTGACTCGGTCAGGCTGATGGCGACGATGAAGAGCACGCTGACCAACCCGGCCCCCACGCTTAACTCAAAGCCGCCCGCGTAGGGGGCGTTGAGCATCAAAAACAGAGCTGCCAGGGCCGCGCTGCCCACTCCCAGCGCGACGGCTGCCCACAGCAGGTTCCTGGACAGCACCGCGGTAATGGCGCTGACAAGGACGACCGCCGCTAACGCGACGTATGCCAAAGTCATCATTTTGGTTCCTCTTATAGTATCAGTAGACTCAGTAGACCGCAATTCGATGGCCAGGAGTTGTAGTCCGAGCCCTCCGTTCGGGAGTTCCACTCCCTCACATCACGCTGTTGCGGTGTACTGAGACTCGCTGACTCGCTCATACACCGACGCACGATTCCACGCTCAGGATGAAGACCAGGGCGCAGCGCGTGGTCAACTTCGCCTTGTTCGGCTCCAGTTCGACGTGGGGATGACAAGTGGCCGTAATGAGCTGCAGCGCTCTATCCACCTGGGTGGCTTCCACCCCGATGAGCAGCGTGACGTTGCTCTGCCGCAAAAATCCGCCGCTGCTGTCAATGCGAGTAACCCCGAAGTCGTTTCTTAACAGAGTGTCAATAAGCTCGTCGGCATCGCCGGCCGGGACGATAGCCAGCAGCAGTTTCATGGTTCGCGCCTCCAACCTGGTAGGGTGTTCATCTATCGGTGTCCTCCTCCCGGATGCCAGGCAGCAGTCCGGCTCCGGCAGTCAGGTCCAACATCTCCCTGGTGATGGCCTGCTGGCGGGCCTGGTGGTACTCCAGGGTCAACTCCTCGATCAGCCGCTGGCTGTTCTGGCTGGCTCCGTCCATGACCCGAAAACGGGCCGCCTGTTCGCTGGCTGCCGACTCGATCACCGTCAGGTACAGCCCCACGATGACGAGCTGGGTCATGACCAGGGCGTGGAGCTGCGCCGCATCGGTCTCCACGATGGTTGGCAGCCAGGCTTCCTGGCCGGACGTGCCCACGGCCATAGGCGGTGGAATCAAGCGGCGGGTCACCGGTTCGTAGGCCACCGCCGAAAGGTAGCGGTTGTACAACACCTGCAGGCCATCAATCTGCCTCGCCCCGTGAGCGTCCATGGCCCATTCGGCCAGGGCCTGAGCCTGGGCAAAGGGCCACAGCGCGGTGGTCGGCAGTCGCTCGGCACGCAGGATCGGCTCTCCCAGGCGCTGAAAGTGACGCCGGGCGCGCTCGCCCAGGGTCAACAGGTGCAGGATCTGCCCCTGGGCCCGCTGCTCGGCGATGAAGCCCTCGGCGGCCTCCAGCACCGCGCGATTGAAGCCGCCGCACAACCCCCGCTCAGCGGCGATGACCAGCAGGGCCTCGCCCGCGGCCGGTTTGCCCTGGCGAGAGTCGGAAGGCGGCAGGTGGGGGACGACGATGGCCAGCACTTCCTCCAGTTGGCGCGTGTACTCCCGTGCTGCCTCCAGTCGCCGCAGGGCAACGCGCCAGGTCGCGACGGCAATGGTGCGCAAGGCCGTGAGGATGGGCTCGATGCCCTTGATGTTTTCCAGCCGCTGCTGGATGCGTTCGATGTCTTCCATAAGTCGTTGCTACTACGAACCCTGCGCGAACGTGGCCCGCGCTGCGGCGATGGCCTGCTCCAGCTCCGCCTCCATCTCCGGCGTCAACTTATCGCCATCGGCCAGGTGGCGATAGAGAGCGGGGTAGTGGCGAGGCACGAGTTCCCGCAAAGTTGACTCAAAACGGGCCACCTCGTCCAGTGGCAGGTCGTCCAGGTACCCCTGGGAGGCAGCGTATAAGATCACTACCTGCTGCGCCAGGGAGAGGGGGGCGTTCTGCTCCTGTTTCAACACCTCTGCCAGGTGCTCCCCGCGGGTGATCTGGCGGCGGGTGCGCTCGTCAACTTCGCCGCCGAAGCGGGTGAAGCGAGCCACCTCCTCGTATTGGGCCAGTTCCAGGCGCAGGCGTCCGGCCACGGCCCGCATGGCCGGGCGCTGGGCCGCGCCGCCCACCCGCGAGACGGAGAGCCCCACGTCAATGGCCGGGCGGAAGCCGCGGTTGAAGCGTCCGCTGTCCAGATAGATCTGGCCATCGGTGATGGAGATCAGATTGGTAGGGATGTAGGTTGCTATCTGGCCTCGTTTGGTCTCCACAATAGGCAAGGCGGTCAGCGAGCCGCCACCCAGGGCTTCGTCGAACTGGCCAGCTCGCTCCAGCAGTCGGGCGTGCAGGTAGAATATGTCACCAGGGTAAGCCTCCCGCCCCGGCGGCCGGCGCAGCAGCAGCGAGAGCTCACGATAGGTGTCGGCGTGCTTGCTCAGGTCGTCGTAGACGATGAGCACGTCCCGGCCATGATAGACGAAATACTCAGCCATGGTGCAGCCCGCATAAGGAGCCAGGTAGCGCAGGGCCGGGGGGGCATCGGGGTCGGCCACCACCACGATAGTGTGGGCCAGCGCCCCGTGGCTCTCCAGGGCCTGGATCACCGCCCGGGCCGATGATTTCTTCTGACCGATGCTGACGTAGACACAGACCACGTCGCCCGCTCGCTGGTTGATGACGGTGTCCACGGCGATGGCCGTCTTGCCCGTCTGGCGGTCGCCGATGATCAGTTCCCGCTGCCCGCGGCCGATGGGCACCAGGGCATCAATGGCCTTGAGGCCGGTGTGCAGCGGCCGGCTGACCGGGCTGCGCTCGACCACGTTGGGCGCTTCCCGCTCCAAGTGATGCCAGTCGGCGACGACTACGAGTGCCTTCCCGTCCAGCGGTCGCCCCAGGGGGTCCACCACCCGACCCATCAGTTCCGCGCCCACCGGCACTCGCAGCCGGCGGCCGCTACTGGTCACCAGGTCGCCTCCCTGTAAACCCTCGTCGGGCCCCAGCAAGATACAGTCAATACGTCGCCGCTCCAGGTTGAGGATCAGGCCCTGCACACCGGTGGGGAAATCCACCAGCTCATCGGTCATAGCCCAGGGCAGCCCGGAGAGGCCAGCCACGCCACTGCCCACCTGGAGCAGAGTGCCCACGTCCAGAAAGCGTACCTGGTGGTCTGGCTGGGCGAGGGCCTTCTCTCGCACCAATTCGAGCAATGGGGGCAGATCAAAACGTTCCTTCATCCTTGCAACCATCGTTCCAATTCACTGTCCACTTCATCGCGCATGTCCAACAGTCGCCGCTGCAGGCTGTGGTCAATGACGGTGTCGCCCAGACGCACCTTGAGGCCAACGATGAGGGCCGGGTCGGTCTCTATGTTCAGGGTGAGGGGGCGATTGACCAGGGCCGACAGGGTGTCGGTCAGGGTGCGTTGCTGTTCCTCGCTGAGGGGCAGAGGAGTGTAGACCCGAGCCACCGGCTGCCGCCCGGCCATCATGCGGCGGTAGGCTTCCACTCGCGGGCGGTCGGTCTGGCCCAACTCCCAGATGTGAGCTACCATATCAGCGACCAGGTCATCGTGCATGGCCTGGGTGACGACGCCCTGTAAGCCCAGGGCAGCCAATTCGATGATGGAGTCCAGCATTTTATCGTAGTTCTCAGCAACGGCTTGTGCCCGCTCCTGTGCAACCTCGGCCCACATCTCCGCCCGCAGCACTTCGGCCTCGGCCTCGGCCTGGCGCAGGATGTCCCAGGCCTGTTGCTGTGCCTCCTCCCTGGCCTGCCGAACGATGTTTTCAGCTTCTTCTTCCGCCCTTCCCATACGCGCTGCCAGGCGTTCGCGCAGCGATTCGGCCTCGTTCATGTCCTGGGCAGCCTGGTCCAGCATAGTCTTCACTTCCGCTTCCCGCTGGCGCGCCACACGTTGCACGGGCTTAAAAAGGAACTTACCCAGGACGACCGCCAGGAGCAAGAAGTTGACGATTTGAAAGACCAGGGTGGGCAGGTCGAGTTCGAGCATCGCTCACTCTCCTTCACTGTATAAGAGCCAGGAGGGGGTTGGCAAAGAGCAGGATCAGGCAAATCAGCAGCACGTAGATGGCACAGGACTCCAGCATAGCCAGGGCCACGAAGAGAGTGGTACTGATCTGGCCCGCCATACCAGGTTGTCGGGCCATGGCTTCCAGGGCAGACACCACGGCCTTGCCTTCCGCAAGGGAGGGGACCATCGTCCCCAAGACGATAGTGATTCCGCAAACGATCGTAGTCACCAGTACTACAATGGTAACTGTTTCCATGATGAGGCTCCTTTCTCTTTGGATCGCTTTGGTTGGAATTGGTAACTGGTAGCAGAAAGCTCCTCGAACCTCCCCACCTGAGGCTCTGGTAGCTGGCTTGGGATCAAATTTCCATTACTGAGACTGGTAAACTGGTAGATTGGGTAGATCAGAAGCCCACCGATGTGAGGCAGTTGTACTGCCGAACAGGGGCTCGGAGTGCAACTCCTCGCCATCAATTGTGATCTACGAGATTGGGTAAATCAGAAGCTGTTGCGAGTCCAGGCTATCGCTCCTCAGCCAGCGGCTTTACGGCCTGGCCGATGTAGACGATGCTGAGGAGAGTGAAGACGAAAGCTTGCAAAACGCCGATGAGAAGATTGAACAAAAGCAACGGTATCGGGATAATGAGCGGGATGAGCCCGTATAGAACGGCCACGATCACCGTCCCCGCTACCATGTTGCCAAAGAGACGCAAGGAAAGGGATATCACCCTGCTTACGTGTCCCATAAGCTCCAAAGGCAGGCTCACGAAGACCGGTCCAGCAAGGAGTTTGATGTACCCTGCCAGGCCTTGTTGTCGGATGCCATAGTAGTGAACGGCAAAGAAGACTACCAGCGCCAACGCAAAGGGGGTATTGATGTCACTGGTGGGGGAAGATAAGCCAGGCACAAGCCCCGACAGGTTGGCGGTAGCGATGAACAGGATCAAAGTGCCGACCAGGGGCAGGAACTCTTCGCCAGGCCGCCCTATGGTCCTCGATATCAGGCCCTCAAGGGCCTCGATCCCTAGCTCTACCAGGCGTTGCCATCCCTTGGGCTTGAGGCTCATCCTCCTTGAGGTCAGATAGGCGAGGATAGTCAAGACAGCCATCATCATCCAGGTAACTATTACTGTGCGCCTGACCGGGATGCCAAATATAGTGAAGACAACGTAAGGAAATGTCTGTTTCACTCTTCACTCCTCGCCAAGTGCTTTCCTGATCACCACCACCCTGCCGATGGTGAAGCCCACGATAGCCGCCACGGCCCCCCCGAGCGGCTCCAGCTTCAGCAGGGCCAGCACGACCAGACCCCACAGTACGTATCGAAGCAAAAATCCGGCGACCATCAGGTTACCGGCAGCAGGCAAGTTCCGTCGCAGGATCCACTGAACCGTCCGGTAGAGCAGAAAGAAATAGGCCAGCGCGGCTATCGTGGCCAGGAGAAGGCATAGCAGAAATCTCACGGATCTCTCCCCTCCCCCCGCTCCCCCCAACTTTGGGGGGTCAGGGGGGCGGGTGTGACCTTTGTGGTCAGCACCGTGATCCCGCCTTCTGCCACCCGCAGGATGCCTGCCGCCAGCGTCAGAGTATGGCGGCCACCTTCGTCCTCGTAGACCAGTTCGCCCGGCGCCAGGGCCGCCACCAGCGGCGCGTGGCGGGGCAGGATGCCGATAGCCCCGTCGGTCAGCCAGGCTTCTACGATCTGCACCCCTTCTGCTCGCAGGTGCACCCCCTCAGGGGTGATCACCCTCAACCACAGTGTCTCCACCATCTTGTCTAATCCCCTGCCTTGGCTACTGCCTCGTCAATGGTACCCACCATGTAGAAAGCCTGCTCTGGCAGGTCGTCGTGCTTGCCCTCCAGGATCTCCTCGCAGCCGCGCAGGGTCTCTTCCAAAGGGACGTAGCGGCCCGCCAGGGCGGTGAAAGGCTCGGCCACGAAGAAGGGCTGGGTGAGGAAACGCTGCAGGCGGCGCGCCCGCCCCACCACTATCTGATCCTCCTCGGAGAGCTCCTCCACGCCCAGGATGGAGATGATGTCGCGCAATTCCTCGTGATGGGCCAGCAAGGCTCGCACCTCCCTGGCCACGCGCTCGTGGCGCTGGCCGACCAGTCGGGGATCCAGCAGCCGTGAGCTGGACTGCAAGGGGTCCACGGCCGGATAGAAACCCTGGCTGGCTTGGCGGCGGGAGAGGACGGTGATGGCGTCCAGGTGGGCGAAGGTGGCAGCCACCGCCGGGTCGGTCAAGTCGTCGGCTGGCACGTAGATGGCCTGCACGGAGGTGATGGCTCCCCGGCTGGTGGAGGAGATGCGTTCCTGCAGTTCGCCCATCTCGGTAGAGAGGGTAGGCTGATAGCCGACCGCGCTGGGCAGGCGACCCAGCAGGGCCGAAACCTCCATACCGGCCTGAATGTAGCGGTAAATGTTATCAATGAACAACAGCACATCCTGCTGCTCCTGATCGCGAAAGTGCTCGGCCATGGTCAGGGCGGTGAAGGGCAGGCGCAGGCGAGCGCCCGGCGGCTCGTTCATCTGGCCGAAGACCAGGACAGTGCGCGCCAGGACGCCGCTGCGCTGCATCTCGAGCCACAGTTCATTGCCCTCACGGCTGCGTTCGCCCACGCCGGCGAAGAGGACGATGCCCTGTCCCCCCGTTCCCCCCAACTTTAGGGGGTCAGGGGGGCGGACGATGGTGTGGCGAATCAGTTCGATCATGAGCAGCGTCTTGCCCACCCCGGCCCCGCCGAAGAGGCCGATCTTGCCCCCCCGGCCATAGGGGGTGAGCAGATCAATGACCTTGATGCCGGTGGTGAGCATCCGGGTGGCGGCTTCCTGCTCCCGCAGCGGCGGGGCGTCCACGTGAATGGGCTGGCGCGCCACGCCCCCCTCCTCCCCCACCATTGGGGGGGACAGGGGGGGGCCATCGTCTACGGGCTCCCCCAGCACGTTGAAGATGCGGCCCAGGGTGGCCCGGCCGACCGGCACCATGATCGGCTGGCCGGTGTCCCGTACTGCCAGGCCCCGGCGCAGCCCCGCGGTGGAAGCCATCGCCATGCCGCGCACAGTAGCGGGGTCAACGTGCTCCTGCACCTCGATCACCAGGGGTGGGCCTTCGTCGCGCTCGACGAGCAGCGCGTGGTGAATACCGGGCAGGTCGCCCACGGCGAACTCCACATCCACTACTACGCCTGCCACGCGCGCCACGTGTCCAAGCGTCATTATCTCTCTTTTCTGTGATGTCACTTCAACATCCTCAAAAACAGCGGGGTGAAGACCAGTGAAACGGTAGCGATGAGCTGAACCAGAATGTCCAGGGAGGGCCCGGCGGTGTCCTTGAGGGGGTCGCCCACCGTATCGCCGATGATGCTGGCTTTGTGGGCCAGCGATCCCCGGCCACCCAGCTCCCCGCCCTCGATCAGCTTCTTGGCATTGTCCCAGGCCCCGCCGGCGTTGGCCATGAAGAGAGCCAGGAAGATGCCGCAGACGATGCAGCCGGCTAAAAGCCCGGCCAACGCCTCCCTGCCCAGGGTGAAGATGGTGATAAAGGGAACGCTGATGGCCAGCAGACAGGGCAGCGCCAACTGGCCCAGGGCCCCTCGGGTGGCGATGTCTACACAGCGGCTATAGTCCGGCTGTGTCTTGCCTTCCAGCAGGCCGGCGATCTCCCGGAACTGCCTGCGCACCTCGATCACTATCAGTTGCGCTGTGCGCCCCACCGATTTGATGACCATAGACGAAAAGAGTGCGGGCAGCACGCCACCGATCAACAGCCCGGCCATCACTCTGGGCTCTCGGATATCCAGGCGCACGATGTGGGCCGCTTCCGAGTAGGCGGTGAGCAGGGAAAGAGATGCAGCGGCGGTGGCACTGGCGGCGAAGGCCTTGCCGATGGCCGCAGTGGTGTTGCCCACCGCGTCCAGGCGGTCGGTGATATGTCTGATCTCCGGGCCCTGACGGCTCATCTGAGCGATCCCACCGGCGTTGTCGGCGATGGGACCATAGGCATCCATCGCCAGGTTGATGCCCAAGATAGAGAGCATGCCCAGTCCGGAGAGGGCGATGCCGTAGAGCCCGGCGAAGTGATGGGCGATGATCATGCCCAGGCCCAGCAGGATCATGGACAGCACGGTGCTCTCCAGGCCCACGGCCAGGCCAGCGATGATGGTGGTGGCCGCCCCGGCTTCACTGGATTCGGCGATGAAACGAATCGGCTTTTTGTAGGTGTAATATTCGGTGTTCAGACCGATGAGGAGCCCCACCACCAGGCCGGACGTGGTGGCGTAAAAGGCCCCCAGGTGCCCCAGATAGAAGTGGGACAGCAGCAAAATACCGAGCGACGATAGCACCCCGCTGGTCAACATCCCCACTTTCAGGACGGCCTCCGGCCGGATCACGCCCTTCTGGGAGAGCATCCTGACCATCAGGATGCCCAGCGCCGAGGCCACGATGCCGGCCGCCACCAGCAATAGAGGGAAGATGACGCTCTTCTCACCCAGATATAGGCCACCGATGCTCTGAGCCGCGGCCCCGATGAGCAGAGAGGAAACGATCGTATCGGTGTAGGACTGGTTCAGGTCGGATCCCAATCCGGCCACGTCGCCCACGTTATCCCCCACCTGGTCGGCGATCACGGCGGCGTTGCGTGGGTCATCCTCGGGGATACCCACCTCTACCTTGCCCACCAGATCGGCCCCGATGTCGGCGGCTTTGGTGAAGATCCCTCCCCCGATGCGGACGAAGATGGCCACAAAGCTGGCCGCCATCGAGTAGCCGGTGATGACTGCCAGGGGCTCGGGGGTGAAAGGCAAAAGGTCGAATAGCAAGTAGACCCCCGAGATGCCCATGGCGCTCAGGCCAACCACCGCCATGCCCATCACCGCCCCACCAGAGAAGGCCACGTTCATGGCTTTGCTGAGGCCGTTTCTGGCGGCGAAAGCGACGCGGCCGTTGGTGCGGGTGGCAATGCTCATGCCGATAAAGCTGGAGAGGGTCGAACAGACCAGCCCTACGATGAAGGCGAACACGACGTAGGGACTCAGAACGAGGGCCAGAAAGAGGGCAAAAGGCAGGGCCACCAGCCCCATCACGCGATATTCCCTGCGCATGAAGGTCGTTGCCCCGACCTGGATGGCGCGGGAGATGTCGGCGATTTCTCGCGGGCCGGGGTCGTTTTTCAGGGTGCTACAGGCCAGATAGAGGCTGAAGGCCAGCGCTAAGAGACCAATGATGAAAGCGACAAACAAAAGCCCAAACTCCTCGTTGATATGGTCACAGGTGGATATTATCATAACATATTTCACGCAAAAAGGCAAACTTCAGCACCCGCAAGGAGTGCCCCTACAACCGATGATGAAACGCACCCAAAAGTGACTTCTGGCGCAAGATATGGTATAATAAAGTCATCAGCGAGGAAAGGGGGCCACTTTGCGCGTGCGCTCAACCAGCGAGATAAACGAAGGTGATTGGAACTCCTTCGTGGCCGCATCCCCGGGGGGCCACATCCTGCAATCGAGCCAGTGGGGCCACCTGAAGGGGAAGTTCGGCTGGCGGGCCGCTCGTGTAGTCATTGAGGATCAAGGCCAATGGCTGGCCGGGGCCCAGGTTCTCTTCCGCCCTCTGGGCCTACACACCCTTGCCTATGTACCCAAGGGGCCCATCACCGACCTGGCCGATGAAGAGGTAACACCAACTCTGCTGGAAGCTTTGCACCTTCTTTGCCGCCAGCGCCGTGCCATCTTCCTCAAGATCGAGCCCGACCTGGCTGAAGACCCCGCCCCGGTCCAAAAACTCACGGAACTAGGTTTTCGCCCCAGCCCGCAGACCATCCAACCTCGACGCACCACCCTGTTGGATCTGACCCCGGACCATGAGGCTATCCTGGACAGCATGAAATCCAAGACCCGCTACAACATTCGACTGGCGGCGCGCAAAGGGGTGACCGTGCGTCAAGGTACGGCCAAGGACCTGCCCGGCTTCTACCGTTTGATGCAGCTTACGGGCCGGCGCGATCGTTTCGGAATTCACAGCGAACCGTATTACCAGGCTGCCCACCAGCTTTTCGTACCCCAGGGCCTGGCTAAGCTCTTCCTGGCTATCTACGAAGACAAGGTTCTGGCCGGGATAATGGTCTTTGCCATGGGCCGAAGGGCCTGGTACATGTACGGGGCCTCGTCCGACGAACACCGCAATCTCATGCCCAATTACCTCCTGCAGTGGGAGGCCATCAAATGGGCCAAAGAGCGCGGCTGCCTGATCTACGACCTGTGGGGCATCCCTGACGAAGAAGAGGAGGTGCTGGAAAGAGAGTTCCTGAAGCGGAACGATGGTCTGTGGGGGGTCTATCGCTTCAAACGAGGCTTCGGGGGGCAGGTGGTGCATTACCTGGGTGCTTATGACTACGTTTATTCACCATCACTATACTGGCTTTACGACAAATTCAGTAGATCCCAATAAGGGCAAGTAAAGCGGTTAAGCGACTGGGCAATTTTCGGGAAAGGACATAAACTCACTCCATGAAGAATCCATCAAGACTTCAGGAGGAGTACTGTGTCCCGTCCCGATGATACCATAGTTCCGTCCGAGCTCACAGCAGGTGATGCTCTGCGTGAGATCGTTGCCATTCTGAAAGAGCACCTTCCGCTAGAGACCCCAGGGCGCAAATGGGTAGATGAGGACATCTACCGTGTCTTGATCAAAGCGTCGGCAGAAGCCAGCACCGTTGAGCACACCTGTGAACAGATGGAAAATGGCCCAGACGCCAATACGGTCTTCTACTGGCTGAAGCCCATCGAGTCGCAGCCCTTGCGCGACCTGGAGGCCAGAGCAAATGAGGCCCTGATAGCCCGACTGCCTCCACGACTCGACTACCGCCCTCGCCAGACGGCTATAGATTTGGTGCTCATCCCCTATCACGGGGAGCCAGCCCGAGAAGCGGAGGAAATCCGCCGTGGCCGAGCCAGGGATGGGACGACTCGCTTTCACTGCTACGCTACAGCCTACATCATCTACAAAAACAAGCGTGTCACCGTGGCTTTGACCGTAGTGCGCGCCGATGCTGACGCGCTCACTGTACTCAAACGCCTACTGACTCGTCTGAGCGAGATAGGGCTGCGCTGTTCTCGGCTCTACCTGGACCGCCAGTTCTATTGCGTGCCGATCATCCGCTTCCTCCAAACGTTGCCCTTTATCTCGATCATGCCTGTAGTGTGCCGAGGCGAGCGCATGAAAGCGTTGCTGAGGGTGAACAAGAGCTACAGGACGACGTACACGATGTGTAGTCAGGAACACGGTGAAGTGACCTTCACCGTCTGGGTAGTGTGCCGCTACCTGAAGGGGCGACGAGGTAAGCACGGCATCGAGCGTCTGGGTTATGTCGTTATCGGCGACTTGCCTTGGCAGCCGACGCAAGTGCGTGATGGCTACCGACGAAGATTCGGTGTAGAGACCTCCTATCGTTTGATGAACCAGGTGCGAGCACGCACAACCAGTCCGGAGCCTACCCGACGCTTGCTATATGTGGCCCTGGCCTTTCTGCTGGTAAATCTG
>VGOG01000008.1 GCA_016875995.1 Chloroflexota bacterium | reverse complement strand
TTAGGGTCACGGTGCATCTCTTCGCGCAGGGCCTCCTGGATGGCCTGCCAGTAGCGGATCTTGCGCGTGCCGGGGCCGCCCTTTCGGCAGCGCTCTCGTAGCTCCCGCTCGCGGGCATAGTCCTCTTCCGTCCACTTGAACGGCGCGTAGACGAACCGCTCCAGCTCCTCCACCGGCGGGGTGGGAGAATGGAGGGCAAACTCCATCGCCTCTTCGATCTCCTGGACGACGCGCTTCTCGATGGCGTCAATCTCCGCCTCGGTGACAATCCCCGTTTCCACCAGGCGGGCGGCAAACTTAGGGATGGGATCGCGCGATTTCCAGGCGGCCTCCTCCTCTTTGCTGCGATACTCGCGCGGGTCGGAGCGGGAGTGGCCGTACCAGCGGTAGGTCTGGCACTCGATCAGGGAAGGGCCTTCGCCACGGCGGGCGCGCTCTACAGCCTTGCCCACCGCCTGGCGGACGGCCAGCACGTCCATCCCATCCACTACCTCCCCAGGGATGCCGTAGGCGCAGGCCCGGTCGGCGATGTCCAGTTTGGCCGTGGCTTTCTCAATGGGCACGGACATGCCGTACAGGTTGTTCTCCACGATGTAGACCACGGGCAGACTCCAGAGGGCCGCCATGTTCAGCGATTCGTGGAAGTTGCCCGTGTTGGACGCCCCGTCGCCGAAGAAGCAGAGTACCACCCGATCCGTACCCAGCAGTTGCTGGGCCAGTCCTGCGCCGGTGGCCACCGGGATGTTGCCTCCCACGATGCCGGTGGCCCCCAGATTCCCCTTCTCCACGTCGGCGATGTGCATGGAGCCGCCGCGGCCCAGGCAGTAGCCGGTGGCGCGACCGCACAGCTCGGCCATCATCTTGTCGTAGTGTTCCTGCCGCGCCTCCTCGGTCTTGGCCAGGGAAGCGCCCCGGGCGTGGCAGTGGCCGTGGCCGCGGTGGGTGCTGGTGATGAGGTCGTCGTCCCGCAGGGCGGAGATGGCCCCCACCGCCACTGCTTCCTCGCCCGCGTACAGGTGCGATGCCCCCTTGATCAGGTCGCGCCCCAGCAGGTCGTAGACCTTGTCCTCGAACATGCGGATTTCCCACATCTGCCGCAGGAGTTCGAGGGCCCGCTCTTTGGTCAGTTCGTATGGTTTTGGTGGATTGTCAGACATTTTCTCTTTCCTTATCTCATCTCCTGCCCGCCGGTCACGTTGATAGCCTGCCCGGTCATGTAGCTGGCCTGGTCGGAGGCCAGAAAGACGACCACGTTGCACACGTCCTCGTAAGTGCAACCGCGCTTCATCGGCACCTGGTCAACGTACCTCTGGCGCACCTGCTCTTCGCTGATGCCCCACTTTTGGGCATACTGCTTGTAGAGGGAGTCAACCCACAGCGGGGAATCGAGCAGGTTGCCGGGACAGATGGCGTTGACCCGCACGCCGTACTCCGCCAGCTCCAGGGCGATGCTCTGGGTCAGCCCGATGCCGCCGAACTTGCTTGCAGCGTAGGCCGAATTCTTGTAGCTCCCCTTCTTGCCCGACTTGGAGTTGATCTGGATGATGACCCCGCTGCGCTGCGCCTTCATCACGCGGGCGGCGTGTTTGGCGCACAGGAAGTAGCCGACCAAGTTGACCTCGATCACCGCCCGCCATTTCTCAGCCGCGAACTCATCCACCGCCTCGGCGATGAGGATGCCGGCGTTGGCCACGAGAATGTCGAGCCGCCCGAACTCTTGCACAGCGCGATCCACCATCGCCGCCACCTGAGCCTCGTCGGTCACGTCCACCCTGACCGGGATGGCGCGGCGATCAGTCTGCGCCACAATCTCCGCTGCGACCCGCTCTGCGCCCTCCATGTTTAGATCAGCGACGATGGCGTGCGCCCCTTCGCGGGCCAGCCGGTAACAGATGGCTTCGCCGAGCCCCTGGGCGCCGCCCGTTACAATTGCAACGCGGTCTTGTAACGGTTTGTCCATAATATCTCCTCGTAATGCGTGATGCGTAAAACGTAACCTCACGCCTCACGTTTTACGCTTCACGTTTTACGTTTCACGTTTCACGCCTCACGGCAACGTCAACCTCAATAACTCCTCTTCCGCTTCCCTAGTCCACTCCCGTCCATCCTTCAGTTTGGCGTAAACAGTCGGCAATTTGTGTTTCAGGTCGGGCAGGGGGGTGAGGGGCAGGTCTTTGATGTGAGGATAGATGACGATTTTGCCTGGGAAAACCGCGTCCTTGACTGCCCGCAAGCCATCCCGAGCGGCGTTGAGCGAGCCGATGGCCGCGACTAAGCGGTTGGGTGATAAGTTGCCCGACTCAACCTGAGATAGCGTCAGGCGCATGTCCTCGGTGGTCAGGCCTGAGTGCCCGATGAAACGCACATCTCTCAGATAAACGTCGCTCAGGTCAAGCCTGGCCATCGTGCCGCGTGCCACACCTGCAAAGATGTTCATGATGCCTCCGGGGGCAAGATAATCCGCGGCCTCAGCGATAGCGTCAGCATCCGGTGCCATCACGATGATGTCGTCGAAGCCCGATGCTCCAACCTCTTCCAATGTCTGGCGATACACTTCTTCGTTCTCGCGGCTGACGCAGATGAAAGCGATGGCCTTGGCCTCGGTGTCAGCTCGGTAGATAGACTCCACGATGCGCAAACGACGGTCACCCCACGCGGTGCAAAAGATCGTTTTGGGGCCGTCGGGGGCTTCGACGGCCCGCTGGACGTGCATCTGGCCCATCGGCCCGCCCGCCCCGACGAACCAGGCCCGCCCACCCGGCTTAAGCTCTGTGCGAACCAGCTCGTCGCGGTAGACGCGGGCGATGTCGGGGCCGGGGCCACCAACGTAGAGCCAACGGTTGTAGTGCACCCGCCCCACGTCAACGTTCACTTTGCGATGGAGGGGTGTATCGGCGACGATGGCCAGGACGCCAAAGGAGGCCAGGCGCGGGCTGACGGCCTCGATCAGGTCGGGATCGGCGCCTAGCAGGACGATGTCGTCCACCCCTCCCCCGGCCCCTCCCCTGCGAGGGGAGAGGAGAGGGGGCGGGGCAGCGACGTCGTCCACTTCGATGACCTCCACGCCCAACGCCTCGGCCCGTGTCCTCAGCCAGTCGGCGAATTCGGTCGGTACGTCGGTCAACAGCAGTCGAGCGGGATGTGAGGACTCGTCGAAACCGGCACTGATGGTGTAGCCCCCACCCCCGGCCCCGATAATCCAGGTTGTGCCACCTGGTTTCAGCTCAGTGCGGTATTTTAGCCGGTAAGCAGCGGTGACGCAGGTCCACGGCTCGGTGAGGGCGCTCTCGGCGTAGCCGATGCCGGCTTGTATAGGGATGAGGTGATTGCCGTGGTCCGAGTTCAGCACCCGCTGGTCAATCACGCTATACTGGGAAAGCCCGCCCTGGATCTCGTAGCCGTAGGCGTAGCCGACACCGCCTACGTAGATGTCGGCCTGGACGATGAAGCGGTCGCCGACTCGGTACTGATCGCGCAGGTTCTCGCCCACCCCGACGACGGTGAGGGTCACCTCGTGGCCGAGCACTACCGGGTTGGCCCGCATGTCGCGGTGGATACGAGGGTGTTTCTGGCCCGCCTGGATGACCTTGACGTCGGAGAAGCACAGGCCGCAGGCGTCGTGGCGGATCAGCAGCTCATCCGGGCCGTATGGGGGCATGGGCACCTCGATGGGTTGCCCGTCGCGTCCCAGGTTCTCGAACCCCGCGCCGTAGAGCGGCCAGGCCAGCATTGTCCTGGGGAGAGGTCCTTCGCCACGCTTGTAGCGTTGCAAGACATCTTCCATCATCCCTGGCTCCTCGTTACTTCATTGCCCCGCGTCCTCGACGATGATCCGTGGCGCCAGGGCCTCGAACTTCTCCCTGGTCCCGATCCCCGTCCCTTCCTCCAGGGCTGCTGCCGTACCACAGGCCACTGCCCAGCGAGCAGCCTCGGCCAAATCCCGCCCGCCCTCCAGGGCCCACACCAGGCCAGCCACGAAAGCGTCGCCCGCCCCCACGCTGCTCCTGATCTCCACCGCCGGCGGCGTGGCCTGAACGACGCGCCGCCCCTGGGCCACCAGGGCGCCCTGTGCCCCCCGCGAGATGGCCACCACCTGGACGCCAAAGTCCAGAAAGGCCCGCGTCGCCCCCACCAGATCCTCCACGGACGCCAGGCGATGACCCACCACCTCTTCTGCTTCTTCGACGTTGGGCTTGACCCCGTAGGGCGCGGCCTGGCAGGCCAGTCGCAGCGGCTGCCCGCTGGAGTCCAGGTAGGCCCTGGCCCCCCGGGACTGCACCAGGGTGATCAAGCGGGCATAAAGGTCCGTAGGCGCGCCGGGCGGGAGCCGCCCGGCCATTATCCAGACGTCGTCGGGAGCGGCGCGCTCCCGCACCTTGGCCAGCAGGGCCTCGACGGTGTCCGGCGTCCACTGAGGCCCGGCCTCGTTGACCTTGGTGTACAGGCCCGTGGATTCGTCCAGCAGGGTCAGGTTCTGACGGGTCTCCCCCTCGACGAACACGAAATCGCCGGCGGTGCCCAGTTCCTCCAGGCCCCGCCGCAGCAGCTCCCCGGTCGCCCCGCCCAGGACGCCCAGGGCCAGGCTGGGCGCCCCCAGCTCCAGCAGGGCGCGGGAGACGTTGAAGCCCTTGCCGCCCACGTCCAGGCGCACCAGCCGGGCGCGGTTGATCTGCCCCACGGTCAGGTGCGGCAGAGCCAGGGTGCGGTCCAACACGGGGTTCAGGTTGACGGTGACGATCATCTCCCAGTTTCCCCTGTCTGAGTTCTTCGCCACGAATTGCACGAATTTCACTAATTTTCGTCTCTACCTTCGTGCTCATTCGTGAAATTCGTGGCATCTCACGACCCGGCCATACCGCTCCCGCACCATCTCAGCCAAACGGCCAGCCGGATCGAGACCACACACCTGGGCCAGGACGGCGTCAAGGCCCTGTTCGCGGAGCATCTCCTGGAGCCGGGAGGCCTGCGGATCACGGGGGTCGTCGAAGGCCAGGCCAGCGGCGATGCCCCAGCTCAGCGCTTGCGGCTCGATCCCGTGCTTGAGCGCCGCTCGCGCCCCGCCCACCAGGCGGTCGGTGGGCCCCAGCTTGCGGATGGGGTCGCGGGCCAGGCGGAAGATGGTATCGCCCAGGGGGCGGTTGGCGAAGCGGGTCAGCAGGTCGGCCACGTGGGCGCGCAGGTCCTTCGGATCGAAGCCGTGCTCGGCCACCAGGGCCTGGGCCGCCTCGTCCAGGGCCTGGTCGAGGAGGGGGCGGATGAGGGCGGCGTCCAGGGCTTCGTAGCCGTACCCCAGTCCCTTTTGATACCCCAGGTAGCCCAGCATGGCGTGGCCGGCGTTGTGGAGGTAGAGCTTGCGATCCACGTAGGCGGCGAAGTCCTCGCGGGGTTCCAGCCCCACGATGTCGGGGATCGCCCCCTTGAAGCCTTTTTTGTCCACGGGCAGCACTTTGTACGGCTCGACGACGACCAGGGTGGGATCCTGTTCTCGAACCTCGTCGGGCAGGATGGGCACCATGCGGGCGATCACCGCCTCCACGAAGCCTACCTTCTCCGCCAGGTAGCGGTGATGCTCTCCTGGGAGGTGTTCCTGGACCATGCCCTGCAACACCTGGGATGCATTCTTGAGGTTCTCGCATAAGATGATATTCAGCGGCGTGCCCACGCCGGCCTCTGCCCGACGGGCGATGCCCAGGGCGAGAACGGGTGCCACCTGGGGCAGGGCCCGTACTCCCACCGCTGTAGCCAACAGATCGGCGGCCACGACCTCGCGGGCCACAGCTTCCTCGTCACGCCCGTCCACGGCCCGCACGGGGGCGATGATCAGGTCCTGGCTGAGCTCATTGTTCACCATGCGCAGGGTGTAGCTCCCCTGCTGGTTGAGGCGGTCCACCAATCGTCGGTTGATCTCGACGAACACCACCTCGTAGCCCGACTCGGTGAAGAGCTGGCCCAGAAACCCTCGCCCGATGTTGCCCGCGCCGAAGATCACCGCCTGTTTCGCTTGCGTCATCAGATTACCCCAAGTAAGTCGGCAAAAATTCTCTCAACTTTTCTCCTGCTACATAGGGGGTCCCTGCCCATGCGCATCAAGCTCAGCCTTTTTTCCGCTGACGAACGCCGAAAGTATTATCTGCGCAGGATGAAAAGGCGCAATGTCCAGGCTGATCGGAAGGAGCACTGGCCCCCTCACTCAAGTCCGGAATAAGGGGTGAATTTGCCCGTTCTGGCGATGGCCTTGGCTGCCTTGCAGAGCACCTTGAACGCCTGGCGCGCCTCGCAAGAAAAGGCACGCCAGGTCACCCAGCACGTGTAAGAAGTTGAAACGACGTTATCAGAACGGCCGCCGTGAGTGCAGAGCACCTCTCCCGGAAGCCCGGAGAGAAGGCTTACCCCTATGCCTGGTTATGGTAGTAGAGCTCCCATCCCAGATAGGTCGAGATGACCTCGTTCAGGACATCGGCACAATGGCTGCGCGTCATGGCGACGTGATGTTCGAACCCCTCCTTGCAGATGAAGTCCATCAAGTCCTGCAGGCCGGGAACCCGGCAGACGGCGGAGCCGCCCTGAATAGTCACAGGATCGTCGGTGAACTCGCCCTCTCCCAGATAGCACTTGATGATGCCCAGGGGGTCATCGGTGGAAATGCGGAAGAAGGTCATCGGACCGGCGGCTACCTGACCCTTGACGGCGCCAAAGCAGCGGTCTGCTCCCAACGTCTCTCCCAAGACGTCCAGGTTGGAGATCTCGATCTCTTTGCCCATGAAACTCCGGGGATAGTTACTGCAGTGGGTGTTGATGCACATCTCCCGGTCGTCGCCGTAGTTGTTGTTCCAATCCAGGAAGCCTGGCGGATGGCCCGAGGCAAGTAGCAGGGCGTACATTGAGACCGCGCCGGCCACGTCCACTTCGCAGGCGCTGGGCAGAAGCCGTTCGCCCATCATGCTCATCGTCAGGCAGGTCGCGCAGCCGTAGTTCCTCTGGATCGAGTCCCAGCACTCCACGGCGCTGGCATCGCACTCGTTCTCGTCCATCCAGCGGTCAATCACCACGGACAGCCTGGCCTGTTTGAGAACGTTTTCCGGCGCGATATAGTCCGGAATCCGGCCATAAGCCCTGATCTCGTCCAGCTTGGCCTTGACCGCCGGATCGTCGTCACCGAGCGACTGGGCTCTGGCGATGATCACGGAGAGATCCACGGGGACAACCGTGATGCCCGCAGTCTGGAGGATCTTCTCACTGAAGCGCACCGTCTGGAAAGCCGCCGGCCGGGCGCCGATGGCACCAATCCGGGCGTGGCTCAGGCCATTCACCACCCGGCACACCCTGGCGAAAAACTCCAGGTCCTGGGCGAACTCCTGGCTGGCGAGAGGATAGGTGTGATAGGCGGTGTTGGTGAAGGGGATGCCGTACTGGTAAAGGTTGTTGCACACTGAGAACTTGCCGCAGAAGGCGTCTCGGCGGTGGGCGAAATCGAACTTATCCAGTTCGTCGTCACAGGCCTGGACCAGCACCGGCACATCCAGCTTGGCCATGTCCAGGGTCTGAACGATCCCCAGCTCATCGCCGAAGTTGGGAAGGACGACGACGATGCCATCAATCTTGTCCGCGTTCTCCCGGAAGAGCGCCGCACACACCCTGGCGTCGTCCAGGGTTTCGATCGCACCGGTGGGCGTGGCCTCCTCCGGCGGTATGACGTAGGCGTAGCCCAGCTCATCCAGCCGTGCCAGCAACTGTCTTCGGCCCTCCGTCGCCAGTTGCGGGTTGAAGAAGCCTCTGGTGCCGACGATCAGACCGAAGGTGGGTTCTTTTTCCATGATTCTCATTGTTTCTTGCTCCTTTCCTGAACTGAAGTTGGTGAAGGATTACCGGTTGGGAAACGCTTAGATCTCAATGCCCAGAAGGTGGAGGGCAATTGTTTTCACTTTCTCCTCCGCTCCCACGTAGAGCCAGAGGAGCAGTTGGTCCGTGCTGGCCGACCGCCCCGTTTCGCCGCCAATGGTCTGCAAGTTGCATTCCATCTCGGCGAAGCCGCCGAATTGGCCGCCGTCGTTGTACACGTGGACCGAATGGCCCCGGCAGCCAGGCGTGTGATCCGGCTCTTCGGCATAGGGCACGGAAGGGTTGTTGAAGAAGTTGCGCAGGACCAGGTAAGCACGGCCATCGTCGAGATGGTTGAAATAGCCCATGCGCCCGAAGAGGTGCGCGGCCTTGTAACCGACTTTGTACTGCTGACGGCCCGTAAGCTGGAGGCGAACGTGGTTGGCGCGAATGGACTGCAGATCGCCCACAGGCGCGTAGTAATCCACAAACTCCACGCAAGGCGAAGCAGGGATGATCAGCACGCCGCCGGGGTTGAGCTGTACCAGGTTCCAGGCCTCGCTCATGATGTCGTCCAGTGTGCTTTCGGAGAGGGAGATGATCTGCTCATAGCCGGCGAAGAGCACCCCGGCGGTCAGATCCTGGTAAGCGCTCAGGTTGCGCAAGGGGTCTTCGGCCCGCCGGATGACCCGCTCCAGGTGCAACTCCTTCCGGCCCCAGGCGAGGTTGTACGCCTCCAGGGTGATGTCCTGAGACAGGCGGTACTGACCTGGCTGCGGCTGTTCCAGCACGTAGTTCCCTGGGTCCACCTGTGGCGGCCAGAAGACGCTCCCCCAGAAGTTGCTACGGTCTCGAACGTCGTACTGGATCTCGGGAGCGATCCAGATTCTGGAGCCGCCCAGGTTCCAACTCCCGGAAGTTAAGAACTCCTGGAAGGAATCGGGGCGGGCGAAGGCGCGGTTTATCCAGAAGATGCCCTCGTCATTCGGCGACAGAAAGGGGCCGAAGATGCGTCCACCGCGCTGCGAGATCACGATAGACACGTCGTTCTGCAAGAGGAGCAGGCCATAGGGGATGCCGTTTTCTTCCAGACGAACGATGACTTGATGGCGCGTGATCTTGTCGTCCATAGGAGGTCCCTCTTTATAATATGCTCTGGCCTCTTTGGGAATACGATCCAGTTCCGCACGTTGGCAGCGATCTTTTCCTCACATCCGCAGAGGCAGCTCCCAGCCGCCTGGTTAGTTGGTAGGACAAGTTGGCAACTTGTCCTACGCCTATTTCCACGCGACTGTTCAGCCACTGCCCATTCGCCGTGCAAGGGGCGCAGCATGCTGCGCCCCTACGGCCTGCGCGCTTCACGGTGTGTCCTGTGGGGGGAAGACTTTCTCCGGTGTCATCCGACCCTTCGGGCGCTTGATCAGCTCGATGGTGACGCCGAGCCTGTCTTCGGTGTCCAGGTAGGCGTAGTGCCCGTCGCCGTCACGGCCAAAGCCGGCCCCATCCATGGTCATCGTCAGGCCGGCCGCCGCAGCCTCGGCCAGGGCTGCCTCCATATCCTCGACCAACACCCCAAAGTGGTGCACGCCATAGCCGTGTTCGGCGACGAAATCGGCGTAGACGGTGTCCCCTTCCACCATCTCAATCAACTCGATGCGCAGGGGGCCAAGGTAAGATAGGGCGATCCTCATCTTGTACTCGGCAGGTTTCCCGTGATAGGTCATCTTCTTGACCAGCGGCTTGCCATAGGTGTAGAAGTGCCAGGGGCCGATGCCGAACAGATTCCAGTAGTTTTCGACAGCTTTGTCCAGATCTTCGACGATGAGGCCCACCTGGGCCACGCCGTTATTCAAAAACGGCAGCCTGTGCCTGTTCTCTTTTTCGCACATAAAAACATCCTTTTGGGTCAGCGGAGCAAGCGGATAAACGCTCCGTTGCTACGGGAGGAAGACAGCCTTCAGCACCTTCCCCTCGAGAGCCATCTTTGCCCCTTTCTCAAATTCGGCGAGAGGGAAACGGTGGCTGACCAGCTTGTCGCCGGGAATCCGGCCTGAGGCCAGCAACTGCAGCGCCTGCCGCTGGTGTCGGGGGCCAAAGCCGTTGATGCCGATGAGGTGAAGGGCGTTGTAATGCACGATATTCATGTCCACGCCGGGCTTGCTGTCGTCTTTGGGCAACCCGCCAAACACAAGGATGCGGCCGGTCTTCCTGGCCATCTGCACGGCCTGCACGACGGCGATGGGCGCTGGCGTGGCGGTGATGACCACATCGGGGCCTTTACCGCCGGTCAGCCGACGAGCTTCTTCCACCAGGTCCGTCCTGGCGGCATTGATGATCGCGTCCGGCCCGAAGGGCTCGGCCAGCCTCAGCCGCTCGTCCACGATGTCGGCGATGAATATCCTATCCGCCCCGCGGGCGCGGGCCAGGCTCACCTGCGCGCAGCCGACAGGCCCACTGCCGATGATCATCACCGTGTCGCCAAGCCCCACCCGGCCTTGCTCCTGCGAGTTGACGACGGAGGAAATGGGTTCCGAGATGGCCGCATAGACGGGATCCAGCCCCTCGGGCAGCCGGTGGATGGTGCCCAGACGGACACACGCCTCAGGGATGGCGATGACCTCGGCCAACCCGCCAAGCCACTTCTGGGCGATCTCGACGCGGTTCTCGCAGAACTCATAGCGGCCATCGCGGCAGAAATCGCAGACGCCGCAATAGGCATTGGGCCCCACAGCCAGCCGCTCACCCACCTCCCAGGGACCCTGGTACTGGCTGCCCACCTGGATCACGTCGCCACAGATCTCATGGCCGATGATCCAAGGAAAGGTCACCTTCCGGTGCCCGCTGTGCAAGGTCCTCAGGTCCGAACCGCACAACCCGCAGGCCACAACCTTAAGGAGAAACCCCTTCTCCGAGCACTGCGGAACGGGGGCCTCTTCCACCGCGAACTGCATGGGCGCCCTGACCACGACCGCTTTCATCGTCTGTTTCACCACTCGTTTCCTCCGCTATCCCACCTGTCGTTGCTCCATGGCCTTTCCATGGTCAGTTGGGCATCTTGCATCTGGCGCAGTTTGTACACGAATTTGCTGGAGTCCGGCGCGAAGTTCCCTTCCGTCAGCATCTCCCCCCTGGCGATCTCCTGCAGGATCTTGCCGCCGGGCACGAGACCCAGGGGGATGGCCCTCTGAGCGTGAGCCTCTTCGTAAAGGATGATGCGGCCGAAAAAGTCCGCGCAGCCAATCTCCCCCACGACCTCGCCCGGTTTCAGGTCTCGTTTGGCGATGGCCGCCACCTCGGAGACAAGCCACTTGGACACGATGGTATTTTCCCCATAGATGACCGCTTCGGCAATGGAGACGGGCGTCTCGACGTTACAAAGATGATAGGGGCGGTAGAGGGTGTAGTAAGGACCATCCCCCATGGAAAGGAACTTCATATCCACCCGGATGCGCGGGTCGGGCGAGGTGACGATGACGAACACGCCCGGCGCCACCTTGCCGGTGGAGTAGTCCACGCAACCGCTGCGACTCAGGATGCCGCCATCCTCCTGAGGAATGAGGACCTTGTTCAAATCCGGCACGTCCACCTGAGGGCCATGCATGCCCGGCACATCGGGCACGAGGCCAGTGGCGTTGGACATGGCCGCCAGCTCGACCATGGTCTTGGAACCATCCTTGAAGGCCGCCAACATCTTGGGATTCATTCCCCGGGCCAGAGCTTCTTCCTGGCAGGATTCGGGCGTGGCGTTGAAGTCTATGGAATTGTTCTTGCCCTTGCCCAGACACACGATCTCGAAACCCAGCGTGCCGGCGAAGTCGTACAGCATCTTGCACACGCCCGGCTCATCGCCCGAGGCGGCTGTGTACACACAGCCGGCCTGCCTGGCCAGACGATGCAAAAGCGGCCCTACGGTCACGTCTGTCTCCACGTTCAGCATGATGACGTGTTTGCGGTGCAGGATGCAGTTCCAGGCCACCTTCGATCCGATTTCGGTGATCCCGGTAGCCTCGACCACTGCATCCAGACCCTCCAACTGGGTCAGCAGCAGCGCATCCTCCGTCACCACATATTGGCCTGCTCTGAGCGCGTCTTCGGCCTCGCCTCGCTTGTTGGTAACCCGGATTTGGGATTGGGGAACCCCCATCGCCTTCAGGGTGTTCAGAGGTCGGGTGATGTCGAGGTCGGATAAGGCCATGGTGTCCATGCCCACCATCTGGTTCGTCACGTGAACCATCCCCGAGCCCATCTGCCCGCACCCTACCAGGCCGACGCGAATAGGCCGGCCTTCTGCTTCCCATCTTTGCAAATGTTCATAAAGCTCCATGCTGATCTTGGCTCCTTCGTTGGGGATCAACGGAACAGCGAAACAAGCGGAATATGGGATGCCTCAGTCGGCCCATCCCCGCCCGTTGGGGTGGATCAACGCTTTCACGTCCTGCCTGGCCCGCAGGTTAGCGAAGGCTGTCTCCCACTCCTCCAGTTCGTAGTGGTTGGTGATCATCGGATCCAGGTCGAACACGCCTCGGTCCAGCAGGTCAATGGCGTGGGCCCAGGTCTCCGGCCCGTTCCAGCTCCAACTGCCCCGGATATCGAGTTGCCCCAGGCTGACCTGATCCAGATTGACGGTGATCTGGCGCCCCCACAGGCTGATGAAGACGACCACGCCCTTGCCGCCAGGACCCTCGTAAGCCTTGCGCGCACAGTCAATGGCGTGCTGGATGCCCTTCTCGCTGGCCGAGCACTCCAGCACGAACTCCGCACCCTTTCCACCCGTGATCTCCATGACCGCCTTCTCCGGGCCGTCTTCTGAATACAGGATGTAGTCCGCCCCGACCTGCCGGCCCACCTGCAGCCGCTTCTCGTCGCTCTTGAGGCCGATGAGGAAGACGCGGCGCGCGCCGCACACTCTGGCGTACTGTACGCCCATGATGCCCATCGGCCCAGGGCCGACCACGACGACGTCATCGCCCACCCTGACCTGGGCCCGTTCCTGAATCAAGTGATGGGTAGCGACAATCGGTTCCGCCAGGCAGGCATGATCCAGCGACACGTGGTCAGGCACGCGATAAATCACGTGCTCCGGCACGCGCATAGAGGGCGCGTAAGCGCCATCAATGGTCACGCCGAGCCATTCCCCTTTACCGCACTCGATGTCGGCGACGAATTTGTCGCCCTCTTTGACACGAGTGACGTTCTTGCCAACCTTGTATGCAACGCCGGAAAACTCGTGTCCCAACGTGACTGGCGCCCGGTAAAAGTGCCGATCCTCCTGAATCAACAGATCGCTGCCGCAGACGCCGGCAGCATAGACCTTCATCAGCACGTCGTTGGGACCGATCTCGGGAACCGGCATCTCGCACAGTTCAACATGCCCTACGCCTTGCGCTGTTTTTTGCAATGCTTTCATCTGTCATCTTCCTCGTTGGTTTTCACAGGCACTGCTGGATGCTCACGACGGCCGGATAGACCTCTCGATAGAGCTCATAGTGGGCCGCGTAGCGCGCCGAGCGCGCCGCATCGGGTTCGAACCTGCGTTCCAGACGCAGCATCTCTGCCGCGGCCTGAGCGGCGCTGGGGAAGTGCCCTGCGCCCGCACCGGCCAGCAGGGCCGCCCCCCAGCACGCCGCCTCGGTGATGCGGGGCACGACCACGGGGATGGCAGTGATGTCCGCTTTGAGTTGCAGCCACAACGGAGAGCGTGCGCCGCCGCCGATGGCCCGCAGTTCGTCAATGTCCACCTGCCCTTCCTTCAGCAGGTCCAGGTTCACGCGTAGCTCGTAGGTCAGCCCTTCCAGGATAGCCTTTGCCAGGTCGGTCTTGCTGGTGGCAAAGGTCAGACCCAGGATGGCCCCCTTGGAGGCGGTGTCAAACCGAGGACTGCCACTGCCGGCGAAGTGCGGCAGCAGCAGCAGGGGTGAAGGCTCCGCTGAGGCGTCCTGAAGGATCAGGTCGTAGGGATCATCGCCGCTCGCCCGTGCCTGTCGCATTTCTTCCTGGCACAATGTATCGCGGAACCAGCGCAACAGCAACCCGCCGCTGTGATTCAGGGTCATGGCCAGGTACAGGCCGGGCACGATGTGCGCGTAGACCGAGATGTTGCCCTCGTAGAGCGTTTCGTTCAGCGCCGGCGAGTCCAGGACCACTTCCACCACCTCGGCGGTGCCGGTGGAGACCATGGCCAGGCCCGGCCGGGTGAGCCCCACGCCCAAAGCGCCGCAGGCCTGGTCGTGGCCGCCTGTCACCACCAACGGTGGCTCTGGCAGGCCCAGACTCTCCGCCAGGTCGGGAAACATCGGCCCCACCGCCACACCGGACGGCTGCACGGTCGCCAGGCGCTCAGACTCCAATTCGAGGGCCTCTAGGATCTCGGGCGACCAGCGATCTTGGGGTATATCGTAGAGCTGGGTACGCGAGGCCAGGCAGCGGCTGATCACAGCCTGGCCGGTCATCTTATTGATGAGGAAATCTTCGTACAGCAGGAAGCGCTCAGCACAAGCCCACATATCTGGCTCGTGCTGTTTCAGCCACAAGAGTTTAGGCAATGTGTTAATGGTGTGAAGCGGCATACCGGTGCGTTCGAAAAGGTGCTCGGCGCCGAATTTGTCCCGCAGCCAGGCATTCTGCTCACCGGTCCGCGTGTCCATGCCCAGGATGGCCGGACGCAGCGCCTGCCCCTGGGCATCCACCGGCATCACCGCCTCGCCCTGCACCGACAGCCCTAACGCGACGATATCCTCAGGTCCCGCAGCGGCAATCGCCTCGCGTAGGGCGTCTTGGGCCAACCGCCAAACGCGCTCCGCGTCTTGCTCCGCCCAGTTGGGGCGCGGTATGTCTACCGCGTACTCGCGGCTGACACTGGTCAAGAGGTTGCCCACGGCATCAAAGATAACGGCTTTACAGCCCGTTGTACCAATGTCCAGGCCGATGAAGCGCATCAAAGCCACTTCCTCCTGATGTGATCACGAAAACGGTCGGCGAGCGGGGAGACCTTTAGGGTTTTCCAGGCCGACGAAGGACGAACGACTACGACGAATCCGTCAGATGCGCAACACGTCGCCTCCGACCAGGCCAACCAGCAGGGGAGCACCCGGATCAAGCCCTTGCGGCGCGATCACGGAGGCGATATCCTGGTGGGCGGACCAGCCTGCCTGCCAGGGAGACCAGTTGTGCCCGCCATCTCGTGAAACAAGCAACGTGTCACCCTGGACGACCAGCACATGCGGCTGGGCCGGGAAGCGAGGCGAGAGGATGAGGCCATTCACGGCCTCGGTCACGATGAACTCGCCCAGGCGCGCCCAATGGTGCCCCCTGTCCTCGGAACGGAAGAGTCCCCGCGATTCCATGCCCGCGAACAGAACACCGTCGTTGGCGTAGTTCGGGGACAAGGCCAGAGTGAGCACCAGCGTGGCCTCGGTAGAGAAGTCCACCTCTCGCCAGGCACGGCCGCCGTTCGTGCTGCGGAAAATGCCGCTCTCGGTGCCAGCGAAAAGCGTCTCGTCATGGGCAAAATCGGGCGAGATGGCCAGGCAGAGCACGCTCAAATCCAACAGGCCGAAATTCCACGCTGCCCAGGGCGCGCCACGGTCGCCGGAGCGGAACACGCCGTCTTCCAGCGTGCCGGCGAGCAGCGTGCCATCGTGAGCGAAATCGGGCGATACCGCCAGCGCCAGGACGAACGGCGGCGGCGAGGGCAAACGGGTGACGAACCAACTGTGACCGCCGTCAAGCGAACGCAGAATGGCGCCGGACACCCCGGCGAACACGCAGCCATCGGCCGGAAAATCGGGGGACACGGCCACAGCCGCCGTGGGCAAGGCGGCGTCCAGCTCCAGCGAGGCATAGGCGTCCTGCCAGGTGAGACCACCATCCTCAGATCGGTACAATCCCGACGCCCGGGCGGCGAAGCACAGACCATCCCGGTCAAAGGCGGGTGACGCCGCCAGGGAGTAGACAATATCCTGAGTTCCGGTGTTTTCTGCCATGTCAGCTACAGTCGCTTGATCTTGCTCGGCTCACGCCCGGTTACCAGCGGTTGCTCCAGGCGATGAACCACGACATCAATTGTCAGAGCCTGGGCGGCGCCGGTCACCGCGCCGTACACGGCCGCCTTTTGCACGGCGGTCGCGTCGTAGATCCCCGCCTGCGCTGCATCCACAATGCGCTCCGAGATCACATCGAAAACGTGCCCCGGCCCGGCCAGCTTGACGTGGGCCATGACTTCACTGGCATCGTGCCCGGCGTTGGCGATGATGGTGCGCATCGGTGCTTCCATCGCCTGGATCAGGATTCGGTAGGCGGCGCGGGCATCGCTGTCGCTGCTCTGATCCAGCAATCGCTGCAACGCCGGGCGACAGGACAGCAAGGCCACACCGCCGCCGGGCACCACGCCTTCCATCATCGCCACCCGCATGGCGGCGGCGGTTCGCTCTGCCAGTTCTTTGCGTTTTTCGATCTCCAGTTCCGTAGCGCCGCCGACCCACAGCGTCGCCGACCCGCCCATCAGCTTGCCGATGCGTTCTCGCAGCTTTTCCCGCTCGACCGGGTTATCAGTTCGATCGAAGCAGGCGCGCAGGTGGGCGATGTGCCGGCGCAGGGCCCGCGCATCGCCTTTGCCGCCGATGATCCCGAAGTTGCGGAGATCAGCCCACACCCGCCGTGCCTGGCCGAGATCCTCCAGCCTTATTCGCTCCAGGGTATCCCCAGCCGCGCGCACGAAAGGACTTCCGCCGGTCAACACGGCCAGGTCCTCCAGGGCTGCGGCCTGGGCGTAGACACCCCAGCCGGGCGTTGGCACCGCCACAGCCTGAAACCGCTCCGGGTTCTTGTTGGCCAGCAGGAAACCGATGGCCGCATCGGAGATCTCGCCCAGCACCATGAACAGATAGCGAACATCGGCCCGGATCGCCAACTCCAGTACGGGGAAGAGCTGCTGCGGTTTTTCGATCTTCAGATCGCTGATCAGGATGGAGGCATTCTCGAACTCGGTGCGCAGTCGGGCGTGGTCGGTGATCATCTCCCGGGACACGAGGCCACGCTCCCAGTAGATCCCTTCCACGTACTCCCGCTCCAGACCGCGGCCGCGTCCCTCTCGGATCTCCAATCGGCCATATTCGCCGATGATGTCGAAGATCTCGCCCATCAGCTTGGCCATGGGCCGATCGTAGCAGATGGTCTCTGCGATCTGGGCGAGCTTCTCCTTGCCCTCCAGGTGAACGGTGCTCTCCGAAAGCTGATCGAGGATGAGCCGCATGCCCTGTTCCAGGTGGGCACGCAAGCGCATGGCGTTGCCGCCGGAGGTCAGATAGCGCATCCCCTCATTGTAGATCAACTGGAACAACAGCGCCGTGGTGGCGGTGCCATCCCCCACCTGATCCCTGATGCGCACCAGGAGGTCTCGGACGAGCATCGCGCCCACGTCTTCAGCACGACCTGGCAACTGGATGATGCGTTGGGCGATCACGGCGCCGTTGTCGAGCAGTTCCGGCATCCTGTTGTCGAGGATCCGATCAATGGCGACGACGCGGGGCAAAGGGCCCAGAGTAGGGCGGATAGCCTCGACGATTTTGTTGATGCCCTGCTGCAGGCTTCGATAGGTGGCAGGCTGAAAGATGACCCGTTGGCTTTTGGGCTCAGGCTTTGGATGGGGCATGGGGCTCAACTATCCCTTGATCGCTCCTGCCATCACGCCTTCGACGAAGAAGCGACGGAAAATGATGTAAACGATAACCAGGGGAATGACAGAGGCAAAGACACACGCATATATGACCTGGTAGTTCGTCGAAAACTGGCCTGCCACGGTCTGCATTAATGGCAACAGGGTAGAGTTGGCTGGATCCAAATAGACGTAGGGTTCCAGGAACTGGTTATAAACCGCGGGCAACTGAATAACGATCAGGCTGATTATGGGCACTTTCAGGAGCGGGAACAGAATGTGACGAATGTACTGCAGCGGGCTGGCTCCGTCAATATAGGCCGAATCTTCCAGGTCCCGGGGAATGGCGCTGATAGCGGAGGTATAGATCATGGTAGACATCGCTGTGCCTTTGATGTTGATCAGAATGATCGCCAGAAGCTGGAGCGCCCGACGCGCGAAGCTTCCTTGCACGGCGTAGCCGGGAAATATGTTGACCAACCACTGGATCATCTGGTATTGGGGCAGTAGGATGAGCATGGCGGGAATGACCATCTGCAAGAGGTAAAGGTTATAAACAGCCATCTGGTATCTGCGTCTCAACCCGGCCAGCCCGTAACCCGTGAAAATTGACAAGACGGTAATGCCAATCAAACTGGCAACAGTGATCAACAGCGATCTCCCCAAAGAGCCAAAGAAGTCCGTCTTTTTCAGCAGGGTGATCCAACCATTGAACAAGTAATAATCCTTGAAGTAGTCCTTTATCTTCTCTTCGGGAACGTTGTATTCTTCGGAAACCTCCTTTAGCGTTGTGCGGGCCATTAAGAATTCGGTTTGGGGAATGCCCATAGCCTCCTTAAAATCCCGTAAATCCAACTGATAGAAGACAGCCAGGTTCCCGACTTCTTGACCCATGTGAAGTTCTTCCCCTGGTGGAATCCAAAGCCACAACTGCGTAGAAACTTTGGTGCTCACAAAAGAGCGCACAAAGAGCGCATAGAAGGGAAAGACCGTGAGGATCGTATAGATAGCCATCACCACAAACGCAACCACCCTGACCAGTAGCTTCTGCCGGGCAGGGGTGAACACTGTTTTTTGCAGACTATTTGAAATCGCCATTGCTGTTGTTCCTCCTCCCCTAATATTGCAGGCGCCTCTGTAGACGCTGTAGTAGCATACCCACGGCGATCAGAGGGATTCCGGTCTGCAGGGCTAAGGTCATCCCCTGGGCCAGTCGCTTGACTTGAAAGCCATACATGAAGAACAGGATGCTGAGCAACTTCGCCTCCGGGTTGTAATACAGGGCCCCCATGGCCACCAGCTCATCAAAGACCGCGAAGGAACCGATCAAGCAACTGATCGTGGCGATGATGAAGGCTGGCATCATCTGAGGAAAATAGACTTTCCACAGCCGCTGCCAGTACGACGCCCCATCTACAATGGCCGCCTCAATGGTCTCTTCAGGAATACCTAGCAGGCCGGACAGGAAGATCGCCATGTTGTAGCCGGCATAGCGCCAGCCCACCAGGAGTGGCAAGATGAACATGGTCCCCGCAGGCGAGTAGATGTCAAAGGCCTTCTTAATCAGGTTCAGCTCTAAGAGCAGGAGATTTACCGTCCCGGATTCCCGGGCGAAGAGCATCACCGCCGTATAACCCGTCGCCAGGCCGGATAACATCAGCGGCAGGTAGACCACCGTGAAGAACCCACCTCGAAAGCCAACCTCGTACATCAGCAGGGCCAGGCTTAGCCCAAAGATGTAGACCGTCGTATAGTTGAGCGCGACAAACGCCAGGGTCTTACTCAGAGCCGGCATATAATCGCGCTGGACGCTGCGGTCGGTAAAGAGCGCCGTGAAGTTCCTGAATCCAACCGGGTTTACCTGGGGATCGTTGAACATCGACATGTCGGTAAAGAGGATAGGTATAGCGATGAACAAGGGGACAATCGTAAGTCCAACGAATAATATCAGTTGAGGCGAAATGAAAGCCCAGTCTTGCAGTATACGACGGCGCTCAAGTTTGCTGGGTCTCCTCTTGACCGGGCGCCTCATTAGCTCAGCGCTCAGAGGTCCTGTGGTTGCAGATTGCATGATAACCCTCCAGAAACAAGTGTCTGGGCGGCCCACGTCTAAAGGTGGGCCGCCCAGAACCGTTTGGCCGCGGATTTAGCAGTCCACCGCGAGCATCATGGCCTGTTTACGCCAGGGGCAGCCCTTCGTAGCTCTCTTCCCAGTTCCTCTGGGCGATATCGAGGGCTTCCTGGACGGTGATCTTACCGCTCAGCAGGTCGGCAAACACAGCGTTATTGCCGTTGCTCTGCCAGTCCCAGACGCCCTTAGCGCCCTTCTTAAGGTAAGGGCCGGCCTGCTGCAGCCCGCTCGTCGTTTCGTCCCACTTGACCTGCGGGAAGTTTCCGTCCGGGTTCTCGATGTGCTTGATGATCGCCTGGTACTGGGGGCCCTTGATGTCGACCGGCTTGTCGAGCTTGTAGAGAGGCTTGCGGCCTTCCGCCTGCGCCCGCATGGGGATGGCCTCGGGGCTGAAGAGCCAGCTCCAGGCGTGCTTGGTCTGCTCCCAGTGAGGCGTCTTCTCGTTGCCCGCCCGGATGAAGTACTGGCAGTCAATGTAGGGCGGGAGGGCACCCTGCATCCAGGTGTCCTGCCCCTCCGCTGGCGGTGTGGCTGGGAACCCCCTCTGGGCGAAGGTGGAACCGGCGGCCAGCGCCTTGTCCCACACCCACGGGCCGTGGAGCATCATGAACGAATTCCCGGCGATGTAGGCAGCCTCCATGTCGCCCTCCCACTGTCGCGTCCAGAAGCTCTCCGGAATCCAGCCCTTGTCGTTGGCCTCTTTGAAGAACTCGTAGGCGTGGCGATAGGGCGAGTCTGGAGCGTTGAACTTTTTTCTGCCCAGGAAACAGTCAATCTGGTCCTGGCGTTGGCCATCCGGGAAGGCCAATGGAATCGTGTCCACGTAGCACATGCCAAAGACCCAGTTGTGCCAGGCCTGGTTCCAGAAGTAGTCTGCTTCTGGATTGGTGGCGGCCCATTTTGCGCCCTCATCGAGCCAGCGCTTCAGGTCATCAAAGGTCTCGATCTTGAAATCCGTGTACGGATCCAGGCCAGCCTTGTCCATGAGATCGCCGTTGTACTGCCAGGTCATGACAAAGCCCTGGTAGATATCCAGCGAGCGGGGGCCAGGCAGGCCAAACAGGTCAGACCAGGCGTGCTCGACATCGTAGGTCCAGCGGTCGAACCACGGGAAGCCAATCGTGCTCAGGTCCACCGCCATCAAGTAGTTGTCCTTGTTGAAGAAGATCTGCATCTCCTGGGTGTTCTCGAAGGACGGGAGATACCCACCTGCTACCTTGGCCTCGTGAGCGGCGGCGGTGTCCTCGTTGATCGAGAACAGGTTGACCTTGATCCCTGGGTTCTTTGCTTCATACACGTTCCAGATCTCGCGGTAGGGCCCCTCGTACTCGGCCACAGGGGACATAATGTCCAGGGTCAACTCCTTGGCCGCTGGAGGCGCGGTGGTTGGGGTGGCCTCGACTTTGACCGGGGGCTTGGTGGGCTCGACTGTGGGTTTGGGTGCACAGGCAGCCAGAGCCGCGCCCGCAGCGGTCAAGGCGCTCATGCGCAGAAAGTCGCGCCGACTTAACTTCTTGCTATCCATTTTCTATCTCCTTTTCGCAAATGCTTTGGTAAACAGCTCCGCACAGGCTGTGGGTACAGATCATCCTGCGCCGAGTCGAAAACGATGACCACCTGTACCTGTCTTTACATCACATTGTTTTCAGATTCCACATCACCTCCTTCCAAGAAGTCTAACACACACGACAACCTGTACCCGTTTTCATCCAAACCCCACATCACCTCCTCCTCTAACTACCTCCTCACGGCATAACCATTGGGGAATTCCGGACTGAGCTGATATTCCACAATGCGTTCGAGAAACTTGAGATAGTCAATTCCATCCTTGGCGGCGGTATCCGCGTTGGGAATCATGGGCGCGCTTTCGATGGTGCAATATCCGTCGTACCCGATTTTCTTTACGGCACGAAGTACCGCCTTGAAGTCCACCGTTCCGTATCCCGGCGTGAGAGAGTTCGAATCCCGAAAGTGCATGTGCCACAACAGGGGATGGGCGTCCATCACCGCTTCGTAGGGGTTCAGTTCCTCAAAGTTGGCGTGGAACCAGTCTATTTGAATCCCAATGTTGTCCCGCTCGGTCAATTCGATCATGCGTTTGTGATTGAGCACAGTGTTGACGAACTTGCCCATCTCCAGATGATTGGTGGCCTCAAATACCAGCCGGATGTTCTTGCCTTGCGCATAATCCGCCATGCGTCGCAGTGCATCCACCGCCACCGCCGTGCATTCAGCCACGTTGTCGCGGGTGATGTCACCGTGTATGGCCACGGCCACGGTGACAAAGGGCGCTCCCAACTCGGCCGCGAAATCAATGGAGGACCTGGTCTCCGAAACGGCCAGATCAGCCGTCTTGGGCTCGGTCAAGGTCTTGTAGGTGGGCGAAAACGGGTCCCACTCCTCGCCCCAGCACTCGTTGATGCAGGAAACCGCCAGCCCGTAGTCTGCCTTCAGGCGCTTGTGAGTTTCCAGGTAGTCTTCCATCGTCACGCCGAGCCCATAGCGCCCTTTGGGCGGTGTGATCTCAATGGCGTCGTAGCCGTACCTCTTCAGCCGCTCGTAGGTCTTTTCCGGATGCAGATAAGCTTCTCTCTGCCCGAAAGTGAGTTGGAAGTAGCTAAACTTGAGTTTGTTGCTGGTCATAACACTCTCCTGTTGAAAGTTGGTAATATTAGCGCGAACGCCTCTTCAGCCAGCACTACCTGGCCATCCCCGAGCACCCCAGAAGATCGAGCAGTCTCTTCGTCTCTGCATAGAAGTAGTCCAAGGCCCAGGAGATGATGTGGTGGTACACGGTGACGTTTTGGCCCCCATCGGCCATCAGCTCTCTGAGATCGCGGCACGCCCCCATGCCCATGGCCGTGTAGTAACACACCTTGCTGATACCGCTCCCGACGATACCCGCATAGGCGCCTTCATCCAGCCCCGACGCACCATGCATCACCAAAGGCACGTCTACGAGAGCGTGTATCCGTCGCACCCGCTCCAGATCCAGACAGGGTTCGCCTCTATACAGCCCGTGCACATTGCCGAAGGATACGGCTAGGGCATCCACGCCGGTTCTCTCCACAAACTCCGCCGCCGCATCCGGGTCTGTGAAAGACCTCTCAGCGTTACTCTCTACTGAGGCCGCCTCGGGACTGCCCACGCTGCCCAGTTCAGCTTCCACACTCACGCCGACACTATGAGCAACCCGCACAATCTCCCTCGTCTGGCGAACATTCTCCTCAAACGACAGGTTTGAACCATCGAACATGACTGAAGAAGTGCCCAGGTGTATCGCCTTCACCACCTCTTCGAGATTCTGCCCGTGATCCAGGATCGTGACCACGGGAACACCTGCTCTTGTAGCAGCATTCACGATCAATGGAATGCCCAGCTCCATAGGGATCTTTGGCGTCACCCCCCGGTTGTAGGCCAGGATGAGCGGCGATGCTTTCTCCTCCGCAGCCATCACCTGGCCAATCACCATTTCGAGGTTGCCTGCCAGGAGACTGGGAACACCATATCCCCGCCTCAGGGCTTGCCCAAGCACTTCCTTCAGGCTCGCAAGAGGCATGGTCTGCCCTTCCTACTCACCACTGAGCCGTTCTCAGGGAAGCATCGTTCGGCGACCCCCTTCATCATCATCATCACCACCGCATCGGGACCGGCAACGGCGACGCAATCAACCACCCCGCGGATGTCCTCCAACCCCTCCAGGACACCGTAGCTCGGTGCATGGTCTATAGTTATGGTGAGGATGCGTCCCGAGGCAGGGCTGCGCATCCTGGCCACCCCAATCGCCTTGCCTAGCATGATCGGGACCCCTTTCGCCGTCCGGCTATGACCGGTCCCTCAAGCGGGCCAGCTCTCTGAAGTCCGCCTTCACGTGCTCGTACAGCCTTTTGTAGAGATCGAAATACTCCATGTACAGCTCGTGGTTCTCCCGATTGGGCTCCACCGGCGCGGTGTACTCCGCCCACTCCTTGGCCACCGAGAAATCCTCGAAGAAGCCTGTGACCACGCCGGCCAGGATGGCATCCCCCAAGGGAGCGCCGGTGCGCTGCTTCACCAACACCGTCGGCACGTTGAACACATCGGTAATGATCTGGCGCCAAAGCACGCTCACCGTTCCGCCCTCGTGGAACACGATGGGATAGTTGATCCTGAGCCCGGCTTCCTTGATCAGCCGGTATGAGTCGTACAAGGCATAGGCGACGGCCTCCATCATGGCCCTGACAATGTGTCCTTTGGTGTGATGCAAAGACAGGCCGAAGATCACCCCTCTGGCATATTGATCCCAGATCGGCGTTCGCTCTCCCATCAGAAACGGCAGGATAATGAGGCCCTCACTGCCCGCCGGCACCTTTTGGGCCTGCAGGTTGAGCAGATCGTAGGAACTGACCCCCAGGACACGCTCTGTCTCCGCCTCGAACTGGGAGAGGTGATCGCGCAGATAGCGGATGGACTGGCCGCCGGTCATCGTCGAAGGGATCGTCATGTACGTGTGGGCCGAGTCGATAGTGAAACCAAGGTTGATCATGGAAAGGCCCGCCGGAGTGAACATGAAGTTCGCATCCCGGAAGATCACACCGAAGTTGCCGACGGTGCCCAGGTTGCTCATGATGTCGCCTTCCTCGGTGACGCCGGCGGCGATGCAACTGGCATTGAAATCCACCTGCGTGGCCACAGGAATACCTGCCACCAGGCCCGTCTCCGCCGCGGCCTCTGGAGTGACCACGCCGGCGACCTCCTCACAGTCAACCAAATCGGGGAGGATGGCCGGGTCAATCCCGATCTCTGCCAATATCTGCTCATCGAATCGCCGCCCCAGGATGTCGTAGGCGACGCCGTAGAAGGCCGCCGCGGGGTAGTTGACTACCGCCCTCCCGGTGAGTTTCAAAGCGATGAACCCGTCAATGGTGAGGGCCTTGTGGATACGGAGGAAGGAATCGGGCCGGTTGTTCTTTTCCCAGAGCAAGTTCACAAGCGAAGGATGATCCTCCAACCGGTTGGCCGTGAGGCGCATCATCCTCTCCTCCCCCACGTGCTCCTTCAGCCACTCCACCTCCTTTGTGGCGCGACGGTCCATCAGGTTGTAGGCCCGGTGGATGGGACAGTGATCCTTGTCTACCATCACCATGGAGGGGAGGGCGGAGGAGATGGCCAGGCTCCGGATCTCGGCGGGATTGATGCGCGCCTGAGCCAGGCAATCCTTGATCATGCGGCAGGCGATGGTCCAATAAAGAACAGGGTCGTGCTCCGACCACCCCGGCTTTTCGTGGAAGAACGGATACTCTTCGAAAGTGGAACCAAGAACGTCTCCTTCGACGGTGATGATGCACGCCTTGGCTCCGCCTGTCCCATAGTCGAGTCCCAGCAGGTAGTCTGACACAACAGTCCCTCCGGTTGGTGATTCTGTGCTCGTTGTGCTTCCGAGAAGCCGCTTCACAAGGAGGACAACCCGGCTCTGCCCTACTTTCCCTCTTCCGCCAGCTTCTTGCCCGCGGCCCCGCCGGGATGGGTCATGCCGAAGTCGTCTCGGGAATAACCCCTGAGCTGCAGCAGCAGCACACAAAGGGCATCGCCAGCCGCGCCGTTGACCAGGGAGCTGCCGGTAGCGATCAGGCCATAGGGGTCCACATCTCCCACGGTCCTGACGTGGAAAACGGCATCGCTCATCTGGGCCAGCGGTGACTGCGGGTCCTCGGTCTGGGCGATGACCGTGGCCCCACGAGCACGGGCGATCTGGGCAAGCTGATTGATCTCCGCGCTGTGACCGCCCTTGGAGATGATGTATAACACGTCGCTGGCCGTGATGGCTCCGGAGCCGCCGTGGATGCCATCAGCAGCGTTGATGCAGAGAGCTGGCGTGCCGCAGCAGGAGAGCAGGTGAGCGAAGCGCAGAGCGATGGCGTGTGAGGTGCCCGCTCCAGTCACCAAAACGTGGCCGGCACAATTCAAAAAAAGGGTGATCACCTCCGCCAGGCTCTCGTCGAATTGATCGGCCAGGGCTGCAACTGCCTGCGCCTCACGCGTGACCACTTCCCTGGCCTGTATCATCATCTGGGCTGTTGAGGTGCTCTTCATGCCCTGTCTGACCCTTTGCCTTCTAAACCGGCTCAGCCTGCAAGGCCTGGGCAGTGGCATGGTCGGTGACCAGCACATCTAGGATCCCGCCGCGCAGTGCCGCACGAATGATGTCGTATTTAGCTGTTCCGCCGGCAACACCTATGACACGGGGGATGGCCTTGATCTGCTCCAGCGTCAGACCGACAACGCGGTCGTTGACCTCCATATCCAGGGGGTTTCCGTAGGCATCCAGGTAGCGCAGCGCTACATCGCCGACAGCTTGTGCCGCCTTCAGCGTCTCCAGGTCGCCTGGGGTGATGATCATGCCGTCGCGCAGGAGGATGGTGTCGGGTTGCAACACGCCCAGGCCCACGACGGCAATGTCGGCCCTGGCCGCCAGGGCCAGCGTCTCGGCGATCCGTTTGTCTGCCTTGAGCACCTCGGCCGCCGCCCGTGTGGACACAATCCCCGGCGCGGGCAGCAACCGCAACCGGGCGTTAAGCTTTTGGCTCACCATGCGCGTGAGTTCGGCGGAGTGTTCCAGTTCATCCACCGGCCCCAAGCCGCCCAGCATCTGCACGATGCTGACGCCGGGATAGGATTTGAAGGGCAAGGCATCGGACATGGCCAATATGGAAAGCCCCCACGCGATGCACACGATCTCGTCGCCGGAAATGGAGCGCACCAGACACTCGGCGGCAGCGGGACCAAGCTCACGCTTGACGTTGGCGGTGTCCTGCGGGTCGCTGACGGCGACAATGATCACTTCTTCCAGGCCGTATTTGCGTTCCAGTTCGCGCTCCAGGTCAGCCATGCCGCTGGGGGGAGGGAAGAGAGTGAAGGTGACCACTTTTTCGTCACGGGCTCGCTGCAACAGACGGGAGACTTTGGGCCTGGAAAGACCAAAACGCCTGGCGATTTGTTGCTGGGTCAGATCGTCAATGTAGTAAGATTGAGCGATTCGGTAGAGGAGTCGGTGATACTCTCTGCTGATTGCCATGTCGCCTCTGAGGATTGAACAAACATGCACTATTGAACATCTGTCCAAATTATAGCACAATTTCTCGCGTTTGTCAAGATCGAATCTCATCGCGAGGTGGATTGTGGTTCCTCATGCGGCGATGGCGTATGTCAGCCAGAGTACGGTGAGTACGCGTCCACGTGCAGGCACGGAGGGTCTTGAAGCCATGATTTGACAAAAGGGGGGGTGATATACCCCTGAATTTTGGAAACTTCTTGGCTAAGCCTACATTTCGCACCTTGAGAATTGAATAGAGAGCTGGACTGGCGGAATCGCCCCTTTTGTGGCAAAGTATAGGGTGCGAAAACCATAGTTAGCCGGAGCGATTCCCAATGAATTTTGCCACGAAATCTCGACGAACGCAAATCCTGGTCTGGCTCATTTGGGCCATGGCCTGCCTGGTGTTCTTGGCGTTGCCGGAACAGGCTGTCGTGGGTGCCGGGCCAGTAATCGGCTTACCCGCGTTGGCAGGGGTTGTCACGCACGACCCACGAAACGGGCCACTGTTCCCCTGGCAGCCCAGACACCGTTGGCGCAAGTGGGCTTGGCGGCGGTATTGTGCCTTGCGGCAAGCTCATCGTCGTGCCGTATGGACGGCGCACTTGGCCCGACTGGCGTTGACGGGGGCGTTGACTTTCGCCCAACTGGTGGATCTGGTGACCCACTCCCAGTTACGGCGGCATCTGGGTGCCCTGCCAGTGTTGTACGCCCTGCTGGAAGTGCTGCGGGTGCGGGAGATCATCAATCGTCACTGTCCCACGAAGGCCGAGGTAGACCACGGCACGGTGGCTATGGTTTTGGTCCTCAACCGGCTCACGATGCCTCTTCCCCTCTATCAAGTGGCTGACTGGCTGGCCCAAACGGTGCTGGTCTACACCTTGGGCGTGCCCGCAGCCAAGTTCAACGACGACCGGCTGGAGCGAACGTTGGACGCCATCAGCCAGCACCGTCGAGAGATTTGGCAAGATGTTGTCCATCGCACCTTCGTTCAGGCGGAGATAGACCTCAACCTCATCTTCTACGACCTGACGGCTTTCATCGTGCATGGGACCTACGCCGACAGCCAACACGCCGACTTCGGCTTTGCCCACAACACGCCGATGAACAAACGCAAGTTCAAGGCCGGTCTGAACGTGGCCGCCGATGGCAACATCCCAGCGGACTATGAACTGTGGTCGGGGCGAACGGCCGACTTGGCCACCGTCCAGGAGAACATGGAGCGGCTGTGTCGCCTCTTGAAACGGCACGGCTGGCCGGTGGAAGAGGTGATCATCATCGGTGACCGAGCCAATGTGAACGACGAACTGGCGCTGACTTACGATGACCACGGCTTGCGCTACCTGGCTGGGCTTCAACCCCAGAAGAAGAGTCACCGCGAGTTGTTGGTGTCAGTTCCTGAAAAGCAGTTCTACGCCCACCCCTTGACCGAAGAGCGTGGGCCAAATGGCTACTGGGGAATGCCTTGCCAGGTGGTCTTCGAGCATGAAGGTCGCCAGGTCACTCACCGGGGGCTGGTAGTGCTCAGCGGGCCGATGCGAACTTCCCTGCGCCGGACACGAGCGGCCCAGTTGAGGGAGTTACGACAAGCCCTACGGAAGGTGCAGGCCAAGATTGGGCAGCCGTACTATCGAACGGTGAAGTCTGTGCAGAGACGGGCCGATACCCAACTGAAACAGTCCCCCGCTGGCAAGTTCATGCAAGCTCAGGCCTACATCGATGAGGAGGGCCAGGTTCGTCTTCGTTGGTGGGTAGACCGCTACGCGCTCTGGCAAGCCATGCAGCATGATGGCCGTTACTTGCTGGTTACCAACGACTGGTCCCTCTCACCCCAGCGGATGTTGGCTCTCTATCGCCAGAAAGACGGGGTAGAGAAACGGATCAAGGTCTCCAAGAAGGACCTGAAGGTCTCGCCCATCTACCTGCATAAGGATGAGCGCATCGAGGCCATGCTACTCATCAACATGCTGGCCTTGCTGGCCTACAGCCTGCTGGAACGCCAGGTTCGCCAGGGTGGGTTGCAGATGACGACCCGACGCATCATCGAAAAGCTCCAAAGCCTGGACGTCGTGGAGACCTTCTGCTGGGATGGAAGCCACTTGCGCCGGCTTGTCCCGGTGGATGAAGAACAGGTCGCCCTCTTGACGATCTTGGCTCACGTCCTGGCGGAGCTCCGACTCCCTCGCTGGCCCCACCCGCTGCTCCCTGCTGGGGATATCCAGCCTCTAGCCTTGCCACCGCCAAGAGAACAGCAGGTTGTCGGATAGGCCCGGACCATCGGGGAGGGTGAGGTGCGCCCAGGAGCAAGAGGAAAGCCTGATTCACCCTTGATACTACCAGGAGCGGCCTCGTCGAGGCCGAACTTTCACTCTACCTGCCCCAGATGAGGCATTCATGCCCTGTGACAGGACAAACTTCGCTCTCTATTCGGTTTGAAATGTGCGAAATATAGGCTAAGGCCATTCGGACTTGACAAAATGACGAAGATGTGGTTTTTATGGGCCATCCAACGAACTTGGAGGTGAATGATGGCCCAAGAGCTGGAGGAGATGCGAGTGCCCCAGATCATGACCGAGGTGTTAGCTATCGAGGAGAAGACCGACCCTCTACATCATCTTTTGTGTCGTAGTGGCCCTGGGCAATGTGGACGATCGAGAGATTTTGGTCCAACTCTTGAACGACACTGACGTGATTCTCGGTCCTCGTACCCTCAGGGGGCTGTTGATTGGCCGAGGCTTCTATGACGGCGCTGACCTGTACGCCCTCAAGACTGAGCGGCAGATCGACTTCATCCATTCCTCCCGAGAATTTGTGTAACTACGTTCGAGAGGCCAAGGACCAATCTCACGACTGGCAGGATGTGACCAAGGACGGCAAGACCTACTGTATCGCCGTAGGTCGGGACACCTCAGCGTGCGCAGCACCAGGAACGGCAGGGGGAAATAGTCGCCCACCTCCTCCAGGCGCATGGTGTGTGGCCAGTGGCGGTCGTCCAGCAGCCGCCGATAGTTCACGTCCCCCTTCAGGATGACCAGGTTAGAGCGCCCAAGCTCCCTCAGCTCCAGCGCCCCCCCGATGTGCGACGGGTAGTCGTTGTCTTCGATGACCTGGCGAATGATCTGCGGCTTGCGCTCGACGATGGTGAAGCGGGTAAGGCCGAAAGAATCTTTGCTGGGCCCTTCGACAAGCTGGGGTCACTGCTCAGGGCAAGTTGCTTTAGCCGGGCCATGCTGGCCCTGTCCGGCGATACCTGGTATCCCACCTTGGTGTAGAAATCGTTGCGCTCACGCCGCGAGGGCAAATGCGTCTGCGCCCACTCGCTGTGATAGCCCAACCCCAGCGCGCGCTGGAGGACGGTGTGCCCGTAAATGAAATGCGCGCCGTCCAGAAACGCCTGGCGCACGGGGGCCAGTTCTGGAGCATCAAAATCGTCCACCAGCTTCTGTCCGAAGCTGTTCATCTCGGTGCCGACGTTCAGCGGCAGGGCCAATTCCTGCGCCAGCCGGACGACGTGGTACAGGTTTTGCACCTTGAGGCGACGCATCTCAGGGTCGGCGATGTTCCAGTTGCGGTCGGGGACGATGTTGAGGGCAACCACGCCCTTGCTGATCAAAAGCGCTAGCAACTCTTCAATGGCCTGCTCGCCAGCAGAGGTGCCATCTAACCAGGCAGCGCAAGGTAGCGCACCGCACGCTACAATCAGTTTGTGAAATTCGTCCACTGTGGGGAACGTGTCGGGACCGGGCTGAACGTACCCTATGCCGCCGCGTTTCATCAATTTGGCACGAACCAGATCCTGAAGCTGGGGAGCGTCGTCCATGAGCGTCGCTACCCGACCAGGCTCGACGTTCAGTTTGTCGGCCCAGAATTCAACCACGTTGGGGACGATGCGCTCCGCGGCTCGTATGTAAGCTACGACGATGTGGCGTTCGGTGGCGGTCCCCGCTGGTGTGAGAGGCAATACGTCTCGTTCGTAGTCAATCGCGACCGGATCAAGGTAAGCGTTGACGCGCTCTACCACAACCCGGTTGCGCCGCGCAGCCCGCTGGCGGAGATCCGCCAGGATGTTGGCCACCGTTTCGGGCACCCGGCTGGTGGTAAACCCAATGCCCATGTGGTACAAAACGCCCGGCTCGCCCGGCGAGTTGATCTCGCGGGTGGCAAACTCGGGGAGAAACAGCCGGGTTTCTATCCCTGCACTGCCGCGCACCCCGACCAGTTCGCAGGCGTCGAGGAACTCATCCACGCCATCCAGCACGTCGAAGTCCACGATGCCCATCAGCTTGAAGCCGCGCCATTTGGCCAACCAGGCCAGCGAGGTGGGCGAGTGACCGTAGGCGTTGAAAGAGAAGAAGGTGTGACAGTGCATGTTGGCCACGTCCGCCCCCCCTCTTTCCCCCCCAATGTTGGGGGGGATGAAGGGAGGGCTAACAGCGCCTCGCTGAGCCAAAGCGACCAGTTCTGCCAGGGCTTGGGCACGGACAACCGGATCAAAATCGTTGAGTTTCGTTTCCAAGCTAGCAATACGCTGGTTGATTGGTCCCCTCCTCTTTCAAGAAACCAGGTTTTTCGGAAAAACCTGGTTTCTTATGCGTTGGAAATCTGGATCATCGCTCGCAACACCCCGTCGTCGTAAGCAGCGACCATCTCCAACGCCTCGGCGATGCGTTCCAGGGGAAATGTGTGCGTGACCAGGGATTTGACGTCCACCATGCCCGTCTGCACCAGGCGGATGGCGCGGGGGTAGGTGTGTTTCATGCGCCGCACCAGCTTGATGGTCAGACCCTTGTGGCGAACGGTGGAGGCGTTCATGGTCATGGTGTCGTCGGCGGGAATGCCAGCCACGATCACCTTGCCCCCAGGCCGCGCCAAAGCAGCGGCTTGCTGCGGGGTTTCCGGTGCGCCAGCGGCCTCGAAAGCCACGTCCACCCCGCGACCGCCGGTCAGCCGCATGATCTCGGCCACAACGACGATATCATCAGGGTTCAACGCGGCATCGGCCACGTAGTCCAGGGCGAATTGCCGCCGGTAGGCCAGTGGTTCGGTCACGTAGATCGCGCTGGCACCAGAGGCCCTGACCACCGCTGCGATCAACAGCCCGATGGGGCCGGCCCCCAGCACGGCGACGGTATACCCTGGTTTCAGGTGGGCCAGGTCAACGGCGTGGATGGCGACGCCCAACGGTTCCAGCATCGCGCCCTCCGCAGGGCTGAGTCCTTGTGGCAAGGGAAAGCAGTTCCTGGCAGGCATGACGGTGTACTCGGCAAAGACGCCATCCACCGGCGGTGTACTGCAAAAGCGAACGCTCGGGCACAGGTTGGGATGCCCGTGCCGGCAGGATTCGCACTCCCCGCAGGAGATGGCCGGCTCGACGGCAACCAGTTGCCCAATTTCCAGACCTTCCACCCCCTCGCCAAAATCAGCGACCCAGGCCGAGAACTCGTGTCCCATGATGATGGGTGCGGTCACCACCTGGTTGCCGATGCGGCCTTCCAGGTAGTAGTGGACGTCTGAGCCACAAATACCCACTGAGGCCACTTTCAAGAGCACCTCGCCGGGGCCAGGTGTGGGTCGTGGCAGGTTCTCCAGCCTCAGGTCGCGGATGCCGTGCAGCCGCGCTGCACGAATCGTACGAGGTTCTTTCATTGGCTGCCCCACTTCTTGCGGCGGTATTGCTCATCCGGACGGGTATGGATGCGCGCTGCGGCTACCGGACTGAGAAAGTGAGGCCCGCCGAGTGCATAGGTCCCCAGCAGCACCCGGGCTGCCTTGGTGTACATGGCCGTGATGTTTTCGACCTCCAACGCTGTCTTACCCAGGGCGAGCAGGCCGTGGTTCTGCATCAGGATCACCTTGGGCGGCTGGCCGTGCTCTGCCTGGTAATCGGCCAGGGCCTGGCGCATCGCCCAGGCCAGAGGCACGCCAGGATCCGTGTAGGGTATATAGACTGGGGCTGGGCCACAGTAGACGATCTCGTCGGGGAAGAGCCGCCCGGCGATTGCTTCCTCGACTTTCTGTGAACAGAGGAGGGCGTTGACGGCTGTAGGATGGGTGTGTCCAACGAAATTGACGCCCTCCAGTTTAAGAGCCAGAGCGTGCAGCACGGTCTCCACCGATGGGCGAGCCGTCACGGCTGGGTCTACCTTGGCTGCCTCCAATCCTTCCTTGATGGCGTCATCATTGAGGTCGCCTTCATCCAGCAAAGCCAGCACGCGGTCGAAGCGCACCTGCACAAAGCCGATGGCCTTGATGGTGCGCAACTCCGCGCCGCTAGCCTTCGCCCAGAATGTGTCGGCATTGGCGCGGGCCGAGGTGTTGCCCTCCCCCAGAATCACGTAGTCCAGGGCGGGGTCGCCCAGGTTGTTCGACATAGTGACGAGTTGCGCCAGAATATTGTTCGACATAGGATCACCCCATTTGTTTGAGATGAATGTGGCCCCACATTGGGCTCCTAAGTCCGCTTCGAAAGCTCCCGCTTTTCATATTCTCGAATCTCGTCCATGAAACCAATCCCCACAGGAACACCCTGCTGCAGGCAGAAGTAGTCCCACACTGCCCCAAAGGGCAGCCCCTTGAGCTCTTCGAGCAACGCCAAGCGAGCCGTGTAGTCGCCCGATACTTCCAGTTCTCGCAGATGATCGATTGGCTCCAGCAGGGCCATCAGCAGAGCTCGCATGGTATTGCGGGCACCGATGACCCACGCTGCCACGCGGTTGATGCTGGCGTCGAAGAAGTCCAGCCCGATGCACACGCGGGGCAGGAAATCGCCGCGCACGATCTCCTGCGCCAGGGCCTGTAGCTCGTCCGAGAGGATGACCACGTGGTCGCTGTCCCAGCGCACCCCCCGGCTGACGTGCAACAGCACCTCATCCAGGAACATCAGGACTGAGGAGAGCTTATCGGAGATCACCTCCGTGGGATGGAAGTGCCCGCTATCCAGGCACAGGAGGATGTGGTTGGCGATGGCGTAGCCCAGGTAGAACTCGTGCGAGCCGACCACGTAACTTTCAGAGCCAATGCCGAAGAGCTTGGACTCAACTGAATCAAGGTTGTACCTGGGGTCAATCTTTTCGGCCAGGATATTGTCCAGAGAATCTTTGAGCAGCATACGGGGCGTCTTGCGGTCAACGGGAACGTCCTTGAAGCCATCCGGGACCCAGATGTTGGTCACGCACGGCGTGCCGAGCTCACGCCCGACATGCTCACCGATCTTGCGGCAGGCGATACAGTGCTCGATCCAGAACCGGCGGATGCCCTCGTCATAACTGGATAGGGTAAAGCCGCTTTCGGCCATCGGGTGCGAGAAACAGGTGGGGTTGAAGTCTATCCCGTGGCCTTTTTCTTTGGCCCAGGCGATCCAGGCGGAGAAGTGCTCAGGCCCTAGCTCGTTGCGCTCGATTTTCTGCCCACCGGTCTCGGCGTAGATTGAATGTAAATTGAGACGATGCGTGCCAGGGATCAGGCTGTAGGCCTTGTCCAGATCGCGGCGCAATTCGTTGGCGTTGCGAGCCCGGCCGGGATAGTTGCCCGTCGCCGCCAGACCACCACCCAACTCGACATCGGGCGACTCGAAGCCGCGCACATCGTCGCCCTGCCAACAATGCAGGCTGATGGGGGTATGCGCCAGGGTATCCAGTGCCTGCTCGGTGTCCACGCTGAGCATAGCGTACCGTTCTTTCGCCAATCTGTAGGCGTCTTGGATCTGCTTATCTGTAGGGTGGTTGCTCATCATTGTTTCCTCCGCTCCACAAATGGGGAGTCTGGCACGATTGTACACCAGAGTAAGCTGACGGTCAAGTCATCGTCAAAGCCAGCTCCCTCGCTCCCTCCTCCTGTTTACAAGCGCATTGCCAGCGCAAAAAGAGGGAGGGGGACACCCTCCTTCCCCCTCTGTGTAGTCCCGGATATGCTGTGGCCCTCCAAGGGTCTTGAATTCGGGGGAGGAGATGGTATTCCTCCCCCGAATCCTGGCCGGGCGGGGTCTAGTACACGTCCTTCCAATCGTCAATGTTTTCGGCATTGAACTTAAAGGGCGGCCCCAGCAGGACCATGCCACCGCCAGCCCCGTCGTCCACGATAGTGCGCCCGCCTAGCTTACCCGCCGTGAGCTTCTCGCCAGGCTTGCCCGTGATCTCGCCACTGGCCATCAGGTGCGAGACGTAGGTGGCCATGTAGCCCAATTCGATGGGGTTCCAGAGGGCCATCTCCTTGCAGCAGCCGCTCTTGATGTACTCAGCCATCTCGCTGGGCAGGCCCAGGCCAGTCAGGGCGATCTTCCCGCACAGCCCGGCGTCAGTGAGTGCCCGGCCGGTGGCCGCGATGCCCACGGTCGTCGGTGAGATGATGCCCTTGAGATCAGGGTAGGACTTGAAGAGACCCTGCGCTTCGGTGTAGCTCTTCTCGCGCAGGTCATCGCCGTAGACAATGGTCACGAGCTCCATGTCCTTGTACTTGGGGTCCTTCAATTCCTCCTTCATCCACTCGATCCAGGTGTTCTGGTTGGCCATGGTCGAGGCCGCGCTGAGGACGGCAATCTGCCCCTGGTAGTCGAGCATCTCCCCCAGCATCTGCACCTCGATGCGACCGATCTGCTCCATGTCGGCCTGGTTGACGAAAATCTGCCGGCCCCCTGGGGCAACAGCCGAGTCCCAGGTTACGACCTTGATCCCGGCGTCCATGGCCTTCTTGCACACGGGCACCAGCGCATCGGGATCATTGACGGTTATGGCAATGACGTCCACCTTCTGAGCAATCAGGGCGTCAATGATCTCGATCTGCCCTTCGGCGGTCGGCGTGGCCGGGCCCTGGAAGATGCACTCATCGCCCAGTTCCTTGGCCGCCTCTTCGCAGCCCTTTTTGGCCGCCTCGAAGAACGGGTTGCCCAGGTTCTTGACCACCATGGCGATCTTAAAGCCCTTCTTGGCCGGCGGAGATGTTGGCGTGGCCGCCGGAGCACATGCGGCAAGAACCACAGCCGCAACAATCAATAAGGTAAACAGTTTGGCTCTCATTTTCCTTTCCTCCTAATTCAGGAATTTTGATCTCCCCCCTGCTGGCACCGCAGCCAGCAAGGGCACACTTCAAGGAGCTTCAAAACACGCTCCCCCCTGGGGGCAAAGCTCCACCGATGTGAGGCAGTTGTACTGCCGAACGGGGGCTCGGAGGGCAACTCCTCGCCATCAATTGTGCTTGCCCCTGCACCAAACCGTGGCTACACATCACCCCCTTTCCAGCAGGGAATCAGGGTCATGCCTGATCAATGATTCCCTGATCACTGATTCCCTGACCTCATGCTAGGCCCTCACACGGGGTGTCAGACGCCGCAGCAACTGCGGCAGCAGGATCGCCAGGATCAAGAGCGAGCCGATCACAATGGTCTGGATCTCGCCTGCTATGTTCTTTAACCTCATCCCACGAGATACCAAGCCTATGAGAAAGAGTGCCAATACTACACCGGGCATTGTCCCCTCGCCACCAAAGATGCTCACCCCGCCTAGCAGCACTGCCGTAATCACCTCTAACTCGAAGCCTGCAGCGATGTTGGGGCGGGTGCTATTGAAGCGGGCGGTGAGAAAGATCGCTGCCAGCGCCGACATCAGCCCAGAAAGGGTAAAGAGAAGGATCTTGATACGGTCAACGGCGACACCGGAATAGCGACAGGCCTCTTCGTTGTTGCCCATAGCGTAGACAAAGCGCCCAAAAGTCGATCGGTGGAGCAGCAGGACAAACAGTATGGCCAGCACCGCGAAGATGACCAGTGGCACTGGCACCGGCGTGTCGCCCACGTACCCCTGACCAAGATGGAGGAACTGCGACGGAAAACCGGTCACCGCGCGGTCTCCCAGGACCACGAAGGCTATGCCCCGATAGAGGGCGTAGGTGCCCAGCGTCACCACCAGCGAAGGGAGGCGCATTTTGGCAACCATCATCCCGTTGAGCAACCCACCCAGCGCACCAACGGCCAACCCAAAGAGCACCGCCAGCCAGATGTTCCAGCCTGCCTGGAAGCGCGTCGCCATCAATACGGCAGACATGGCCAAAGTCGAGGCCACCGACAGGTCAATGTTGCCGCTGATAATGATGAACGCCATGGGCAGAGCAATGATGCTCTTCTCCATAAAGATGAAGGTCATGTCGAACAGGTTGCGGGTGTCAAGGAAGTAGGGGGAGAGCAAAGCGTTGACTATAAAAGCAGCGGCAAACAGCAAAATCAGCAACCACTCCCAACGCAGGAACGTGGCAACCAGTGTGAGTCGTCTCTGCGATGTTCCTCTCTTGAAAATCACCCTGCCCTCCGCAAAGTTAGCGCCCGTTGTAGCCGTCGCGAGATCAGCACGTCGGACACTACAGCGAGGAGAATAATGAGCCCCTGCACAGCCAGTTTCCAGAAGGGGGATATCCGCACCAGGTTGAGAGCATTGATGATGATGCCCAAAAGGAGCGAGCCCAGCAGCACCCCGGGGATGGTCCCGGAGCCGCCGAAGATATTCACCCCCCCGATCACCGCCGCCGCCACCGTCTGCAGTTCAAACCCCATGGCCGAATCGCTTTGCGCCGAGGCGTAGCGCGACACCCACAGCACCCCGGCCATGCCGAAAAGCACACCGGACAACACGTACACCAGAAAGACGATGCGGTCAACAGGTATGCCCGCCACCCGGGCCGCGTCAGGGTTGCTGCCCACGGCGTAGATCTCACGCCCGGTCCGCGTGTGGTTGAGGAAGTAGTAGAAGACGATGGCGACGATGGCGGCAAAGAGCACCAGGTTGGGGACCCACAGCGTGGTGTCCCTGGCCAGCCACTTGAAGCTGTCCGGCATCTCAGCAGCATCCACCCATGCCCCCCCGCTGACGACAAAGGTCAACCCACGGTAGATGCTCAACGTGCCCAGGGTGGCGATGATGGGCGGGACGTGCCCCTTCGTCACCAACAACCCATTGAATCCTCCCAGGGCAATGCCGATGCCAATCCCCATCAGCAGCGCCACCAGTGGCGGCAGGCCCCAATGGCTGCTCACCGTCATGCCCACGACCATGCCCGACAGGGCAAGGCCTGAGGCGACGGAGAGATCAATGCTGCGGGTGAGGATGACCATCGTCTGGCCGATGGCGACGATGATCAGCACTGCAGTGTCCAGCAGGATGTCGCGGAAGTTTTCCACGGTGAGGAAGTAGGGGCTCCGCAAACTCACTATCGCGATGAGCAAAACGATGAAGGCGAAGATGCCGGTCTCACGGACGCCCGCGACCAGCGAGAACAGACTGCGGCGAGATGTCTGGTCAGTTGAACTTGCCATCTCGTTGTCCTTTCATAAGCACTGAATTTCAGTGTTTTCAGCGATGGGGGCGCTGGCTGTCGCGGCGGCTATGATCTTCTCCTGGGTGGCCTCAGCGCGAGTAAAGCGCCCGGTCACGCGCCCCTCATACATGACCACGATCCGGTCGCTCATGCCCAGGATCTCGGGCAACTCCGAGGAGATCATCAGGATGGCAAACCCCTGCGCCACCAAGGTGCTCATCAACTGGTGGACCGCAGCTTTGGTCCCCACGTCAATCCCCCGCGTCGGCTCATCAAGGATCAGGATTTGGGGGCGCGCAGCCAGCCATTTGGCCAACACAACTTTCTGCTGGTTGCCGCCGGATAGCTCCCGCACCTTCTGCCACAGTCCTGCCGCGCGTACGTCCAGGCGTTCAGCAAAGCTCTGCGCGGCCCGCTGCTCAGCGACCCGGTCCACCCAGCCCAGGCGGGCGAACTCGCGCAGGATGGGTAGGGTTACATTCTGAGTGATGTTCATTGGCAATACCAGCCCATGCTGCTGCCGATTCTCGGGAAGGTAGGCAATGCCCAGTGCCAGCGCGTCCTTGGGGCTTCTGATGTGTGCCTCGTGGCCGTTCAACCAGATGATGCCCCGATCAGCAGGCTCCACCCCGAAGATGGCGCGCGCGACCTCAGTGCGCCCTGCTCCCACTAACCCGGCCAGGCCGAGGATCTCACCACGGTGAAGCTCGAAGGAGACATCGTAGAACAGCCCCTCCTTCGTCAAACCATCCACCCGCAGCATCACCTCACCCTGTTCTACCTCCTGCTTCGGGAACATGTTATCTAAGGTACGGCCGACCATCATGTGGATCACCTCGTCCAGCGTAACATCATGCACCGCGCGTGTGCCGATGTAATGCCCGTCGCGCAGGACGGTGATCCGGTCGGCCAGCTCAAACGCCTCCTCCAGGCGGTGGGAGATGAAGGCGATGGCCGTGCCTGCGTCGCGCAACTGCCGAGCAATACGAAAGAGATTGGCAACCTCGCGCAGGGTGAGCGCGGAGGTCGGCTCATCCATGATCAACACCTGGGCATTAACCGAGAGCGCCTTGGCAATCTCCACCATCTGCTGGTCAGCGAAACTCAGCCCGCGCACCCTGGTGTGGGGATCGAGGTTCATCCCCAGCGAACGCAACAGCTTCCCCGCCTCCTCGTACATCTGCCTCCGGTTGATCCGCCGGGTCACGGGCTGCAACGGCTGACGGCCCATGAAGATGTTCTCAGCCACGTCAAGGTCAGGGAAAAGGGTCGGCTCCTGGTAGATGGCGGCGATGCCGTGTTGTTGAGCGATGAGAGGGTTGGCGAAGGTCACCGACCGCCCCTGGAACTGGATCTCACCCGCGTCCGGCTGATGGACTCCGGAGACCACCTTGATGAGGGTGGACTTTCCGGCACCGTTCTCCCCCACCAGGGCGTGCACTTCACCGGCGCGAAGGTTGAAGTCTACTCCATCCAGGGCCTGCACGCCAGGGAAGCTCTTGCTGATCTCCTGCAATTCCAAGATGTAATCGGACATGACGATTCCCTTGCTCGGTAGAGGTCAAACTGGAGACGCCCCTCAGACGAGGAGCACCTCCACCCCGCGTTGGCGGAGCGCGGCGACGAGGTCAGGCGGGGCCCCGTCGTCGGTGATGACCTCGTCTACCTCGTCCACAAAGGCAAAGGAGGCGAAAGCCACCTTTCCCCACTTGGTGTGGTCAACGATGGCAATCACCTCCTTGGCTGCGTGAACCATGGCCCGCTTCAGATGCACCTCGCGGCTGTCTACATCGGTCAGCCCCTCCTCCAGGGTGATCCCCTTGGCCCCGAAGAAACCCCGCTGCACGTTGAACTTGGCCAGCACCTCCTCGCCCAGCTCCCCCACCAGGGAGACGGCATCACGGCGCAGGATGCCCCCCGGCATGACCACGGTGATGTGGGGGCTATCCATGAACTCCAGGGCGATACGGATGCCGTTGGTAACGACCGTCAATTCCCGCCGATCTTTGATCTGCCTGGCGACTTGCAGGGCCGTGGTGCTAGCATCGAGGGCGATGGTATCGCCGTCATGGACCAGGCTGGCCGCCGCCTGACCGATGCGACCTTTCTCCCTTCGTTGCAGTTGCTCACGAACATCGAAGGAGAGTTCGGCTCTCTTAGTATTCTGGTCAATGGCCAACGCTCCCCCGTGGGTGCGCACCAGCAGTCCCCGCCGCTCCAACTCACCCAGGTCATGGCGAATGGTGACCCTGGAGACATTGAATAGCGAGCTGAGCTCGGCAACCGAGACCCGCCGTTTCTCCACCACCAAGGAAGCGATCCGATCTAGTCTCTCCTCAGGGAAGAAGCTCATCTGTTGTCTACTAGTTTGCTTTCGTTTGTTTTCTTTATTTGTCATTTGTTTATATTATATCATCTTTCCCTTCTGATGTCAAGACCTTTTGCAAGCAAATGAAAAGGAATTTGAGACCATTTAGCCTTGGTAACAGAAAAGCCCGATGGCTAAAGGCATCGGGCCGTAGTAGTCAAGCCCTGCGGGCTACTCATTCGTAGCCTCGAGCTTAGTTAGATTGCATTATGGCTCACTAGCCAAGCTGCTCCATCATGGCCAGGAAGCGGCCATAGGCCCCGTCCCACTCGGCCCCACCAGCAGGCTCGTAGGTGACAACGTCGAAGGAATGGCGCACGATCCGCCGCCCCTCCGCCAGCGAGGCGATGTGCCCCAGGGCCATCATCTGGGTGATGACGTTGCCCGCCGCCGTGGCCTCGACAGGGCCGGTCACCACCCGCCGACCAGTGGCGTCGGCGGCGAGCTGGTTGAGCAGCCAGTTCTGCGTCCCGCCCCCCACGATGTGGATCGGTTCCAGGCGACGGCCCAATATCTCCTCCAGCCGCTCCAATACCCAGCGGTACTTGAGGGCCAGGCTCTCCAGGGCGCAGCGAATCACCTCTCCCTTGCTCTGCGGCACGGGCTGATCCGTCTTATGGCAAAAGGCACGGATGCGCGCCGGCATGTCGCCGGGCTTGAGAAACTCAGGATAGTCGGGGTCAACGATAGATTGCAAAGGGGTGGCCTGAGCCGCCATCTGGGTCAAATCGTCGTACGAGAATTCCTCGCCCTGGCGCGCCCACGTGCGCCGGCACTCCTGTACCAGCCACAGCCCGGTAATGTTCTTCAAGAAGCGGAAGGTGCCACCCACGCCCCCCTCGTTGGTAAGGTCGAAGGCCAGGCTTTGCTCGTTGATGATAGGCTCCGACAGCTCAGCGCCCATCAACGACCACGTGCCGGAGCTGATGTAGGCGAAGTCCGATCCTTCGGCGGGGACGGCTGCCACTGCGCAGCCAGTGTCGTGGCAGGCGGGGGCGATGACCGGCAGGCCGCTAACCCCGACCTCCTCAGCCACCGTCGGCAACAGCTCGCCCAGGACGGTCCCGGGTGGCACGATCTCGGGGAAGATGTGGGTGGGGATGCCCATCTTTTCGAGCAGCGGGATGGCCCACCCCCCCCTGCCCCCCCCCTCATCAGGGGGGGGAAGGCGCGGGTCGTAACACTGGGTGGTGGTGGCAATGCTGAACTCGCACACCTTGCGCCCGCTGAGCCAGTAATTGAACAGGTCGGGCATGGTCAGGAAGGTCTCGGCGATGTCGAGGGCTGGCGAGCGGCCGACGACCATCGCCAGCAACTGATAGAGGCTATTGAGCTGCATGAACTGAATGCCGGTTTGCTCGAAGATCTCCTCACGGGGCACGCGGCGGAAGGCCTCTTCGAGCATGCCATCGGTGCGGCTGTCGCGATAGTGGTAGGGATTCGAGATCAGCGCGCCGTCCCGGTCGAGCAGGCCGAAATCCACCCCCCACGTGTCCAGGCCAACGCCCGCCAGGTCGGCTCTGTGCTCCTGGACAGCCAGGGTCAGGCCACGTTTTATCTCCGTCCACAGACGCAGCACGTCCCAGTGCAGGCCATCGGGCAAGCGCACCGGGCCATTGGGGAACCGATGTACTTCCGAAAGCCTGAGCCTCTCCCCATCGAACTGACCCAGCACCGCGCGACCACTCTCCGCGCCCAGATCGAGGGCCAGGAACTCGAGTTGATTAGACATTGCAGGCGGCTACTCCTTCAAGATGTCTATCTGCTAATACCGGCCATACAGCGGCCCAAAATTGGCACAGGCCCTGAAGTCGGCACCCTGCGGGTCCATCGCCCCAAAAGCGGTCCAGGCACTGGGCCGGAAGATCCTCTCCTCAGGCACGTTGTGCATGTAGACCGGTATGCGCAGCATGGAGGCCAACGTGATCAGGTCAGCGCCGATGTGCCCATAACTGAGCGCCCCGTGGTTGGCTCCCCAGTTGTACATCACCGCGTAGACGTCCCGGAAAGGCCCGCTACCGGTCGGGTTAGGGACAAACCAATGGGTTGGCCAGGTGGGGTTGGTGCGCTCGTCCAGGGCGTGGTGCACATCCTGTGGCAGGTCCACCGTGTACCCTTCCGCAATCTGCAGCACCGGTCCCAGCCCCTTGACCAGGTTGATCCGAGACATGGTGACCGCCATGCCGCCGACGGTCAGGAAGCTCGACGAGAACCCGCCTCCTCGAAAGTACTCCGTGATCGCCGCATACCAGGTGGTCGCGTCGAGGCACTTCCCGACCTCCTCGGGGGTGATCTCCCAGAAGGGTTTCATGGCCGACTGACCGTCAATGGTCTGCCGGCCGGTGGCGTCCAGGGTGGCAGAGCCGGAGTTGATCAGGTGGATGATCCCACCCGCCGCCAGGCCGGTCAGTTCGTAGCCGGTCACCCGCTTGATCGCTGCCGGGCTCCAGTAGGTCCTCACATCGGCGAAGACCTGGGCGGTGTTGGTCAACAGGTGCCCAAAGAGCATGGCCACCCCGTTGAGGCAGTCGTTTTCGGTGGCCAC
>VGOG01000007.1 GCA_016875995.1 Chloroflexota bacterium | reverse complement strand
TATTGTACACGTACTCGCGCTGGGCGCAAGTTTCTGCCACCTACGGATGGCGCGATGCGCCATGGAAAACTCGCAATGACAGGTGGAAGTTTCTGAGTAGTGCAACGAAGCAATCTCCCGCCTTCAATGTAAGCAACGGCGGAGATTGCTTCGTCACTTCGTTCCTCGCAATGACAGCCCTAATAGTTACCCTCGTAGTTTTTCGACTAGCTTGGCCCAGGTGGAGACCAGGTGGATCAGGGGACTGGTCAAGCGCCCCACGATTTGCCCCTCGGCCAGGCTGCGCAGAAACTCGTCTCGGTCATTGAAAGCGGGCATCTCCACGTAGGCCTGGCCGATCTCCCCGGGGGTGTGAGCATCGCTGCCCGCGGTTGCCAGCAACCCATGCTCGCGGGCCAACTCCAGTGCCCGGCGGTTGTCGGCGGGGAACACGGTGCGGGCGTTGAAAACCTCCAGCAGGTCCACCTGCTCGATGATGCTGAGCAGGTGCGTCCGCCCCAGAGCTTCGCGGCGCAGGCGGTCCAAAGGGTGGGGGACGCCCACCACGCCACCCTGCTGGCGCACGCGAGCGATGGCCTCCTCAAGCGGAAGCCCCTTAGGTACCTCCTCTGTCAAAAAGTAGGCGATGATCTCCCCCACCTTGGTCTTGATCTCCTCGCCCACGATAACCAGATCGGGGGCCATCTCCGAAAGAGCCAGCGCCCCCGCAATGGTGTTGTGATCGGTGATGGCCACTTTATCCAGCCCCCGCCCCCGACAGGCCTCGATCACCGCCTCCAGGGACGTGAGCGAATCTCCAGAGTAACAAGTGTGAACGTGGAAGTCAACTTTCCAATATCTAATCTCCAATATCCAATCTCCCTCTTATCAGCCGCCACAGCCCCCACAGCAGCCCGCCAGTCAGCAGGGCCGCGCCGCCCAGGGCGACGGCTGCCGTCCGGGGCTCGATGCCCGGCATCACCACCTCCCCATCGCCGTAGCCCTTGAAGAGCTGCCCCCACCTGGTCTCCAATGCCTTCTCCACCCGCTGGCGGCCCACGAAGGGATACCAGTAGACGTTGTGATAAAAATTGGAGGCCAGATAAGACCACGACACCAGGGGCGAGCGCAACAGCAGGTGCTCGAGGGGCTTGAGCGGCCCATGATAGATCATCTTCTGCCCGCGGCTGGCGAAGGTGTCCTCCTGGACGAAGCCCCAGTTCTGGGACATCACCCAGTCCCGCTCCTCGCCCACGATCTCGATCTGGTTGGGGTCGCCCACGCCCAATCCCATTTCGTGGGCGATACGAATAAAGGGGATGGAGAGCGGGTCGAAGCCCTGGAGGTGGGCGGAGATGGCATCAATGGCCACCTGATCGGCCGAGGCCAGGATGACGTCTTTCTCGTGCCAGCGCATGGCCCGCGGACCCGGCCCATCGCCAGCGAACGTGCCGTCCATCACCGCGAAGAGCCCCGGGTGGATGTCCTGCTGGATCATCAGCAGGTCCACCAGCGTCTCGTGGATGACCGCATGTGTATGGTGTCTTTTTGTGCCCAGGATCCCTCCGAATGCGTTCTTGCAAGCCCCCGTAATAGTGGTAAAAACGTGCGTTTTGACTGTTGGTAGTTGCATGATGTTCCGCCCGATGAGGATTTCGGGGATGTGTACCCCCTCGGGGTAAACTTTGTGCAGCACGAGGAAGGGCTGCTTCGGCTCGTAGCGCACCCAGTTGTACTGCGGCTCGTAGAGGTGAACGTTGCGCACGCCGTACTTTTCGACAACGTATTTGTGCTTGTTGTTGCGCTCGCCCACGTAGGCGTCCACGACCACGGTGTTGTTCTGGGCGGCGATGAGGTCTCGGTAGCCGTCGTCCTGCAGAGTCCTGATCACACCCTCCAACTGCCAGGGCGTGGTGGAGCAGGCCGGGTACCAGGTCTGCCAGGAGATGTTGACCTTGAGGATGGTCTCCACGTCCTGGGGCAGCGCCTCCTGGTAGCCCGCCAGATGCATCAACTGGCGATAGTCTTCTAACACGGCATCAGGGGTGGTCTTGAGCACCGCAACCTTGCCCCTGCCAGAAAAATCCTTGACAGCCATTGAAGTCCTCCTTTAATTCGCTAGAGTCTGTAACTACTCAGCCTCTGTTGTCATTGCGAGCGTTTTTTGCGAAGCAATCCCCAACTTGCGAATTGGAGATTGCTTCGTCGGCAAAAACCGCCTCCTCGCAATGACAGCCTGAGTAGTTACCAGAGTCTTTGGGAGACGAGAGATAGTATATTACAAAACCCCCTCTACGTCAACCCGACTTGCACAATCTCGGAAGTGGGTGTATAATTTTCTCCGTCGCTGCCAAGCGACTTTTTTATGAGTTGAGTTTCTGGAGGTGGAAGCGATATGATTGAAGTGACCAACTTGAGCAAATCGTATGGCTCGACCCAGGCGCTCAGAGGGGTCTCTTTTCGCGTGGAGAGCGGAGAGATCATCGGACTGCTGGGCCCCAACGGGGCGGGCAAGACGACGATGATGAGGGTGCTGACCGGTTACCTGCAACCCGACGAGGGGCAGGTGACAGTGGACGGCCTGGACGTGCTGACCGACACCCTGGAGGTGCAGAAGCGGATCGGCTATCTGCCGGAGAACGCGCCCCTTTATCCTGAGCTGTCGGTGCAGGCATATCTCAAGATGATCGCCAACCTGCGCCAGATTCCGGCCGCAGATCAGCCCGCGTGCCTCTCCGAAGCCGTCCGCGCCACGGCCCTGACCGACCACCTCACCCGGCCCATCGGCGAGCTCAGCCGGGGGTATCGCCAGCGGGTGGGGCTGGCCCAGGCCATCCTGCACCAGCCGAAGCTGCTGATCTGCGATGAGCCCACCGCCAGCCTGGATCCCACCCAGATCGTCGAGGTGCGGCGCTTGATCCGACGGCTGGCTCGTCACAGCACCGTCATCCTCTCCACCCACATCCTCTCCGAGGTGGAAGCGACCTGCGACCGGGTGATCATTCTGCTGAACGGCGAGGTCAAGGCCGACGCCCGCCTGGCAGACCTGTCGGCCACCACCGATGCCGTCCTGGTGCTGGCCGAGGGCGCGCCCGACGCTACCAAGGATCTAAAGGCCCTGGCTGGCGCCGAGAACGTCGAGGCTTATCCCACGCCCGACGGGCACCAGTACCGGGTTCGGGGCGCTGGCGGAGTGGACCTGCGCCCGGCTATCTACGAGCTGGCCCACACCAGGAGCTGGCCGCTGCGAGAACTGCGCCGCGACGTTCGCACCCTCGAAACCGTGTTCAACGAGCTGACTACGCAGGTGCGACGCACTTCGGCCGATACGGGCGAGATGAAGGCAGGAAGACGTGGCTCTGATCAGAATCCAAGTGCGTCGCACCTATCAGAGAGGAGGTGACGAATCATGAAAGAGTCGTGGAAGCAATCACTGGCCATAGCGCGCAAGGAACTGGGGGCGTACTTTGGCTCCCCCATGGCCCTGATTTTCGTCGCAGCCTTCCTGGTGGTAACACTGTTTTCCTTCTTCTGGGCGGAGACCTTCTTCGCCCGCAACATCGCCGACGTCCGCCCGCTGTTCCGCTGGATGCCGGTGCTGATGATCTTCCTGGTGGCCGCGCTGACCATGCGCCAGTGGAGCGAGGAGCAGCGCGGGGGAACCCTGGAGGTGCTGCTCACCCTGCCCGTGCGCCGGGCCAGCCTGGTGTGGGGCAAGTTCGTGGCAGTGGTGGCTCTGATCGCCGTGGCCCTGGCGCTGACGCTTTTCCTGCCGATCACGATAGCCATGCTGGGCCCTCTGGACTGGGGGCCGGTGGTGGGCGGATACCTGGCGGCCATCCTCATGGCCTCGGCCTACGCTGCCATCGGGCTGTTCGTCTCGTCGCGCACCGATAACCAGATCGTGGCCCTGATGGTCACTGTTCTGATCTGCGGCCTGTTCTATCTGCTGGGCGCGCCGGGGGTGACCGACTTCGTGGGGGACGCCCTGGGCGAGGTACTGCGGGCCATCGGCATCGGCAGCCGCTTCGAGAGCATCGAGCGGGGCGTGATTGACCTGCGGGACCTGATCTACTACCTGTCGCTGACGGCGCTCTTCCTGGTGGCCAACGTCGTTTCGCTGGACGCCAAGCGCTGGAGCCGGGGCCCGCGCACCGCCGCTCATCGCCGAAGCGCTATCCTGAGCGTAGTATTGGTGGCCGCCAACCTGCTGGCTCTCAACACCTGGCTGTTCCCCGTTCACGGCCTGCGGGCCGACCTGACTGCCCAGGGCGAGTACAGCCTGTCCCAGACCACCCGCGATCTGATCCGCAACCTGCCGGAGCCGCTGCTGATGCGGGGTTACTTCAGCGAAAAGACCCATCCGCTGCTGGCCCCCCTGGTGCCGACCATCCGCGACATGATGCGCGAGTACGAGATCGCTTCGGGCGGCAAAGTCAACGTCGAGATCGTAGATCCCAGAGAGAATGAGGACCTGGAGGCGGAGGCCAATCAGGTCTACGGTATCCGCCCCACGCCTTTCCGCATCGCCGGGCGCTACGAATCCGCGGTGATCAGCTCGTACTTTGACATCCTGATCCGCTACGGCGACCAGTCTGTCACGCTGGGCTTTCAAGACTTGATCGAGGTCCAGTCGGCTGGCGGCGAATTGAAGGTCGGTCTGCGGAACCTGGAGTACGACCTGACCCGCTCGATCAAGAGGGTAGTCTATGGCTTCCAGAGCCTGGATGCAGTCTTCGCCAGCATGGAGGAGCCCATCAAGCTGACAGCTTTCGTCACCCCGCAGACGCTGCCAGAATCGCTGGCGGAGGTGCCACAGGTCATCGCAAAAGTGGCCCAGGACATCCAGGCGGAATCGGGCGGCAAATTCACCTTCGAGATGATTGATCCCGACGACCCGAGTAGCCCCGTCACCCGCCGGACCCTGTTTGACTCCTACGGCTTGCAACCGTTCGCCGTCTCGCTTTTCTCGCCCGATTCCTACTATCTTCACCTGTTCCTCCAGATCGGGAAAGAAGCGCAGTTGCTCTACCCGGCTGGCGGCATGAGCGAGGCCGATCTGCGCACCGAGATCGAAGCGGTGCTGAAGCGGGCCGCGCCGGGCTTCCTCAAGACGGTGGGCCTGTGGCATCCTTCGACAGAGCCAATACCCAGCCTCTACGGCGGCACGGTCCAACCCATCTCCAGTTGGGATTTGGTCTGGCACCAATTGATGCAGAACTACACCGTCAAAGCGGTGGACCTGAGCTCTGGCCGCGTGCCGGGCGACGTGGACGTGCTGGTAGTGATCGCCCCGCAGGGCCTGGGCGACGCGGAGCGCTTCGCCATTGACCAGTACCTGATGCGCGGCGGCGCGGTCGTGGTGGCAGCGGGCAACTACATCCTCTCGCCGCAGCAATACGGCGTTGGCCTGCTCATCGAGTCTGTGGCGAATGGTCTCAAAGAGATGCTGGCTGGCTATGGTGTGACCGTGGGGGATGCGCTGGTGATGGATCCTCAAAACGAGCCCTTTCCCGTTCCGATTCAGCGCAGCGTGGGCGGGATGACGGTGATGGAATATCGTCAGATTCCTTACCCCTTCTTCGTGGACGTGCGGCGGGATAGTATGGCCACGGAGAGCCCTATCGTGGCCAACCTGCCGGCCGTCACCCTGCAGTGGGCCTCGCCGCTGGAGGTGGACGAGGAAAAGAACCAGGGCCGGGAGGTGGTCACGCTGCTGCAATCTACTGCCGGGTCCTGGCTGCAAACCTCCACCAACGTCAATCCCGACCTGGAGGCCTATCCTCGGTACGGCTTCGCGGTGGAGGGCGAGCAGAAAGCCAGGCCGCTGGCAGTGAGCATCCGCGGCTCCTTCGAGAGCTATTTCAAAGGCAAGCCCTCGCCGCTGGAGGGTGAGGGCCAGGCATCCGCTTTAGGAACCATCGAGGTCTCGCCGGAATCCTCGCGGCTGGTGGTGGTGGGCAGCGCGGAGTTCGTGGACGACATCGTCCTGGAGATCTCGCGCCGCTTCTCGCAGGATCGGTATCTGCTGAACTTGCAGTTCCTGCAGAACGCCGTGGACTGGTCTGTGGAGGACGAGGACTTGCTCAGCATCCGTTCGCGGGGCACCTACGCCCGCCTGCTTCGACCGCTGGAGAAGGACGAGCAATCCTTCTGGGAGGGTCTGAACTATGCCCTGGCGCTGCTGGCCCTGATCGGCATCGGCGTGGTGTGGAACGTCCGACAGCGCAGCGAGGAGCCTATGGACTTAGTGACAAGGGATCAGGGACCAGGGACTAGGGACTAGGTGGGCCTTGTCCCTTGTCCCTTGTTCCTTGTCCCTTGTCCCTTGTTCCTTGTCACTAGTCACTAACACTGGAGGAGACCGATGAATCGCACGAATCAGATTCTAGCAGTTGTGTTGGCCGTCCAAATCGTGCTGGTGGCGGTGGTCTTTTGGCCGAGGCCGGCGTCGGTCGTCAGTGGCGAGAGCCTTTTGGCCGGCCTCGGAGCCGAGCAGATCACGCGACTGACCATCAGCGATGCGACCGGTAAGTACATCGAGCTAGCCAAAGGGGCAGGAGGTTGGGTGCTGCCTGAGGCCGGCGACTATCCCTGCCTGGAGAACAAAGTGCCCCCATTCCTGGAAAAGATCGTCGCCCTGAAAGCCAACCGCCTGGTGACCCAGACGCCCGCCAGCCACAAGCGCCTCAAGGTGGCCGACGATGATTTCGACCGGCGGATCGAGCTCAACCTGGCCGACGGAACGACCCACCGGCTATACCTGGGCACATCGCCCAGTTATGGGACGCTCCACGTGCGCGTCAATGATCAACCCGAAGTCTACCTGGCTTCGCTGTCGGCTTCGGACGCCGGCATCTTTGCCTCCAACTGGATAGACACCCTCTATTTCTCGGTAGCCCAGGATCAGATCGTGGCCCTGACGGTGGAGAACGGGAACGGCCGGTTCGAGTTCGAAAAAGACGACGCCGGGACGTGGGCGATGAAAGGTCTGGCCGCCGACGAGACGCTCAACCAGAACAACGTGACGTCGCTGGCCACCCGGCTGTCTTCCCTGCGGATGCTCCGCCCGCTGGGCAAAACCGAACAAGACGAGTATGGCCTGAAAGAGCCCAACGCCGTGGTCACCGTCGAGACCCGTGACGATGAGGGCAACACCAGGACCCATACCATCCGCGTGGGAGCGAAGGACGATGAGGACAACAGTGTCGTGGTGATCTCGTCAGAGTCGCCTTACTACGTCCGCGTGTCCGAATACACGGTGAAGGATTTCGTGGAGAAAGCGCGGGACGACTTCCTCGAGTTGCCGCCCACTCCGACGCCAGAGCCGACATCGTAGCCTATCCTCACCCTTCAAGAATCCGATGGCCCTCTTTCCCCAGCGGGCAGGAGGGCTGCCATGATATCCCCGACGTTGCGAGTTAGCTGAATCGTGCAGGGCGCAAAAGAAACGAAGGCCACGAAAGCATTTCGCGCTTTTCGTGGCCTTTCGCGTGTTTTGCGATTCAAGCTATCCTATGCCTAACACCTCCCCCCACCGCGGCGCTCCTTACACCCACCCTTTGGCCATGACGATTTCGGCCAACACGTCTTCAAGAGTCGGGGCAGGGGCCTCTATGACCTGCCCAGGTGTGTGTTTGTGCTCAAGGGAGCGCAAAGGCGGTCGGTGACGAGCATTGTCGTACCTGAAGATCAACTGATTACCCGCATCCTGGTAATGATAGGTGTACATCAGCTTGTCTACAATGTCTTTAACGGCATCGAGGAATTCCCTGAAGTATAGCGCTGAGCCATCCGCAAAGATGATTGAGCCAATAAGATACCCCTGTCCCCCAGGGCGCATCTCGAAGCTCACATTCGCATCCAGCACAAAGCGGGTAGCCGCGTATTGATCAACTATCGCTTTGACCTGATTGAAGTAGGCTTGAATCACCGTAGTTGATCTCCTGGAGCTGTCGCAACTTTTCCTGGAGCCTTTGCATCAGCTTGTACTCCCCGGCCCAGCGTACATACTCATCGTCGCCGCCTTTCAGGTCCTCGGCTGCCATCTCGGAAATGAAATATTCCGAGGTGACGCCATATTCTTGCTCGTAAGGAGCCAAGCGCTCCCTGGCTAGTTTCAGGGCGAGTCTAAGTCTCATTACCTCGCTCTTGATAGCGGATTGAACTAAATATAGTACTTCGCCTGTCTTTGGAGCAGGCTCAATGTAGATGGTACTCATCATCCCACCCCCTCTCTACTCCGCAATCAACAATGGGTTGAGCGCCCTTGATGGTGACGATGCCGGCCCTGACCGGCCCTTATGGTTCACTGGATAACGCCTCCATTTGTGTTCTCATGTCTATTATACTTCATCGTCCGGGAAAAAGCAAAGCTCAACTGGCTCCAGATACTTCAGGCTCTCGTCCGTTCGACTGAGGGTTTTGGCCGTGCCTTTGGAAAGAAACCAAGGTCACGAAAGCAATCCGCGCCTTTCGTGGCCTTCCGCGTGTTTCGTGGTTCAAACTGCGCCAAGCGATCTTGCCCGCCCACCGGTTACCGGCGCTCGAAACGAACCCCGGCCGATTCAAGCTCGCGGACAAGATTGGCGTAGGCGAGAACTTTGCCTTGCTGCCCTCGCCCACTCCTCCCACTCCTCGTCCGTGCCCCAATCCGCCTGCCAGGCCGAGTCCGTGGTGGCATAGCTATAGTAGCCCCGCGGCTGGTGATCGCAAGTCGGACCTCCTATGCACTCGAGGCCGGCCCAGCGCCTGGGGTCGTACCAGCTCTGGCGGGGCAGCGGCCGGTGGAAGCCGGGCTCGATGGTGTAGAGCGGGCCGCGCGGGGCGTTCTCGCGCATCAGCAGGTCGCGGATGTAGGCCCCCCAGAAGCCGTCGAAGAACAGCCAGTCCGGTTCGGTCTCGGTGAGAAGGCGCGGCGTGCCCCAACTGTCGGGCCCGATCTCCTGGCCATCGCCCAGCGCGTAATCATTCACCCGCAGGGGACCCCAGCCGGGGCGGTGGATGGCGGGCTCGAAGTAGCAGGCGTGGGAGCCGCGCGCCACGTAAACCACCGCGTGCTGGCGCGTTTCATCGGCACAGACGACGTCCTCCCAGTCGCGGGTCTGTTGGCCGTGATGAACCGAGTAAGCGGCGTACCTGGGCCGCCACTGGCCATCCTCCTGCACCAGGTAGATCGAGATGCGCTCCCAATCCCCCTCGTGGTTGTTTGCGCCTCGCACGGCGGTGCGAAAGTCGTTAAAGGCGTAGAAGAACCAGTACTGGACGACGCGGTAGCGGCACTGATCAACCACGCGCCCGTAGTAACATGCCTCCCGCTCCCCACGCCGCAGGGTCAGCTCGTCGTATTTGCGGCTGGCCTCATCGTCGGAACCGCGCGGCAGGAACCAGTGGCGGATCAGACGGCGGTCCCAGGGCGCGATGGTCTCCGCGAAATGGAGGAACAGCATGCCGGGGTTGAGCCAGGCCGAGCGGAAACGGCGCAGCCGGGATTCGAGGATGCGGCGAGCCTTGTTGATGGGGTAATCCGCCGCGGACCTGGCCTGCGCCAGTTGGCGCTGGAGGTGCTGCATTCGCACGTACCTGTCCCCCGCCAGCGCTCCCCCAAAGTCATCCTGATCCACCTCGGTGTTGAGCTGGATGTGGGGACGATTGCGCAAGAGCTCAAACAGGCCCGGCATGGCGCGCTTTCTGTAGGGAGTGTCCACGATGTCCTCTCCCTCCCGGCTCTCGAGGGGGATGTACCAGATAGTGCTGAACAGCAGGTACAGGATGGCACTCATCGGGAAAAAGCGCTCGCCCTGGTGGAAGCGCAGCACAGGTTCGTACTTGCGCAACAGGTGCCGAATCTCGTCCTCCTCCGTAGGAGTCAGATGGACGCTCCGCCGCTCGAACTCTTCGACTACGCGCTGGATCATTTCACGGTCTCCGCCCTTCCTCCCTCCGCTTACCCACTCCTATCCGCTGCCTCTAGTGCACCACCACCAGCGTGCCCACAGGGGCCCAGTTGTAGATCCACTCGGCATCGCTGCTCCTCATGTTGACGCAACCGCGGCTCATGGGCTGGCCAAAGTTGTTGTGCCAATAGGTTCCATGCATGGCATAGCCCCCGTAGAAATTCATGATGTAAGGGACGTTGGGAAACCGGTAACCAGGGCCAGCCATCGTTCCTGAACGAAGCTTGCTGTAGATACGGAAGCGACCCTTCGGCGTGGGTGTCCGTGACAAGCCTGTGGAGACGGTAGCCCAGTACACCGCTCGCTGCCCCTCATAGGCCACTAACTGCTGTCTGGCTATGCTAATATCAATCCACTTCCCCGAAGTGGGGGCTGATACAGAGGACGCCGTTGATGCGGGGGAAGTGGTAGCCGTTGCCGAACCCCTGCCGGGGATGACCAGCCTCTGACCTGCATAGATAAGTGAAGTGCTGGAGAGGTTGTTGGCCGAGGCGAGGGCCTGAACGGTCGTGCCGTAGCGCAGCGCAATGCGGAACAGGTTCTCGCCCCTCTGCACCACGTGCACGGACCCTGATGAAGAGTAGCTGGACGCAGTGGTCGTCCCCGGTATGACCAACCTCTGGCCAACGTAAATCCAATTGGAGTTTCGCAGGCCATTGGCCTGCACGATAGCGTTCACCGTAGTGCCGTAGCGACGGGCCACGGAGTAAAGGGTATCGCCCCTGCTGACAACATGCACCGTGGGATCCGCTCCCTCTGCCAGGCCCACCCCGATCACCAACTGAGATAGCAGACAAATCAAGATCACGAACACTCGCAGCTTTGTTTTCATTGCTGACCTCCTCCTCTATCTCATACTTATCTTACCACAAACTAACTGACTTGGCAACTTCGGGGCCGTAGCCCTCGCTTGCCAAGTAAGGCAGACCAATGTAAAATAACTCTATCTGCAAGAGGAGAACAGTAGTGAAAGCCAGGGTCATATTATGGAGTTTGTTGCTATTGACATCGCTCTCGGCTTGCCGCCGTCCTGAGGAAGCGACGCCGCCCATGGTGTCGCCATCCCCCACGCCAACACCTCCCCTCGTTACGCCCACGGCGACCAAGGAGGCCACGCCCGAGCTTCCTATCACTCCAACAGCGATCGAAGAAGCGACATCAACTCCTCAACCTACCCCTACTCCTGAGGGCATCTGGCCCAAAGTCGTCACCAGACTTGAGGTGGGCGTGCCTGCCGGCAACGGCTACTACCCGCGAGCCCTGGCCGTCAACTCGGCCACGGGCCTGGTCTACGTGCGCAACGAGAGGAGCGATTCGGAAGAACGCGGCAACGTCTCGGTCATTGATGGGGCGACCGATGAGATCATCGCCACTATCCCCGTGGGCCAGAGCGGCTGGGACCGCAACGAAGTGGCTGTAGATGAGAGAGCCAACCGCGTCTACGTGGTTAACCGAGGGGATAGGACACTAACCGTCATCGTCGGGGCCACCCACCAGATGCTTGCCACCATCGAGGACGTGGAAGCTGTGGCTGTGGATGGGGACCACCTGTACGTAGCCGATGGTGAAACCGTCCGCCTGCTCGATGCCAGAGACTACAGCGAATTGCGCCGCGCCAGCCTGCCGCCTGGCTCATCGGTGATCTCCCTGGCCCTCAATTCATCCGCCGACCACCTCTACCTGGCCCGCTCCTCCCCCGACGCCCTGGACATCTTCGCCGCCAGCACTTTGGAGAAGATGACTGCCATCAAACTGAAGGGCCTCGTCCAGGACCTGGCAGTCAACACGGTCACTGATCGTCTCTACGTGGCTCTCAGTTCTCAGGAGAACAACGAAATCCTGACCCTGGATGGAACGAGCGGCGATTACATGGCCAGCCTGGTGGTGGGCGAGTGGTACCAGAGAAGCGTCCTGGCTGTGGATGAGACGGCGAATCGCCTCTACGTGGGGCGAACGACCAGCCAGGAGCCAGGCGTGGTGGTGGTCAATGGGGTTACAGGGGAGATCGTAGACCGGATGGGCCCGGCCACCAGTATAGAAGGCATCGCTCTTGACCCTGGCAGGGGGAGGCTCTATCTCTCCCTGACCTACGATAACCGGGTGGCGGTCATCGTCCCGGAGCGGAAAGTCACGGTGGCGCTGCTGCCGACGGCCATCGAGGCGATAGACGCGGCCGTTGACCCCAACGCCCAGCGCCTGTACGTCACCGACAGCGCCAACCAGCTCCACATCTTCGATAGCACCAACCACGAAGAGCTGGCCAGCGTCCCTGGGCGTGGCCTCCTGGCCGTTGACGATGTCCGTCATCGGGTCTACGTCGGCGATCCCGACGGCCAGGGCATACAGATCATTGACGGCCAGAGCAATCGCCCCCTGGGCCTCATTCCCCAACCGGGGAAGCCGGTGGTTGACCCCATGACCAACGTGCTGTACATCGTTGAGGGCGGAGTCTACGTCGCCGACCCTGAGGCTCAAAGCGTGGTAGGCAAAATTGAGTCCACTTTCGCCCGACCGGGCGGGTTCCCTCCGAATCCCTCCGCTGTAGGCCTGGCCATTGACTCCCGGTCGAATCTCCTCTATGCTATCATCAGCAACGGGGTACCTGGCTCCGGCGGCGGTAGCTACCTCCAGGTCTACGATGGGATCACCCACGCCCCCGTGTTCACCGACACGGAATTGAGTATCGTCTCGATTGATGTGGATCCCACCGTGGGCCGGGCCTACGTGACCCGCTCTCGCTTCAACGATCTGTCTCTGAAGGTGTTGGCCGAAGGGCAGCGTTGGGTGGCCCGGCTGGAGGGAATCGTTGGACGCCTGCGGGTGAACCCCGGCGAGGGGCTGGTCTACCTGACCAGCGGTTGGGATAAAGGCCACCGGTTGCTGGTCGTTGACGGCCAGACCGCCGACCTGCTGGCTGAGGTCCCTCTGGACGGAGAGTACGCCCTGCGGGCCTTGGACCCCCTGGCCGAGCGGCTGTATCTGATCGGCAAAGGTGGCACCGTTCTGGTGATGGACGAGAGGGGCGGCGCGCCGCCAGCTCCTGCCGAACCGCGATCGGTCAAGCTGCCAGCCAGTCCCATCCAGCGCATCCTCGTCTCCCCCGACTACGACAGGGACCAGACCCTGCTCGCCCTGGTGGAGAACAGGCTATACAAATCCGAGGACGATGGCGAGTCCTGGGTGCTGCTGAAGAGCGGGCTGTCCCCCGATCTGGATGTAGTCGCCGTGGCTTTCTCCCCCAATTACGCCTCCGATCGTACCCTACTGGCCGGCCTCTCCACCTGGAACATGGGGGGTGGAGTTTACAAATCCACCGACGGCGGCCGGAGCTGGCGCCTGGCCTCGCGGGGCCTGAGCGATCTCATGGTTCAAGGCATTGCCTTCGCCCCTGATGGCACGGCCTTCGCCCGCACGCTGCGCCACGGCCTCTTCAAGTCCACCGATGGCGGGGATCAATGGTTTGCCCTGGAAGAGCCCCAATTGGACAGACCCGTCCATCGTAAAGCTACCGCCCTGGCCATCTCCCCCCACTACGCCACCGATGACACGCTGTTCTGGAGCGTGGACGAGATGGACCGCCACCTGATCCTCAAGTCCACCGATGGCGGCCAGTCCTGGGAGGAGGTGCTGGGCCGAACGGCCCAACTGCTGGCCCTCTCTCCCCCCCAGAGTTGGGAGGGAAAGAGGGAAGGCGACGACACCGTCTACGCTGTGGTAAGCGGAGCGGGCCTGATGCGTTCCACCGATGGGGGTAAAACCTGGCAGGCAGCCAACTCGGGGCTGTTCTATGAGCACGTTGACTTAAGCGACCTCGTCTTCTCGCCCTCCTTCGCCCAGGATAAGACGCTCTACGCCCTGCTCACCGCCTCTCGCAGCCAGGGGATCACCCGCCTCTATCGCTCCACAGATGGAAGCGACAGTTGGAAAGTGCTTGAGGAAGACCTGCCCATCAGCGCTTTGGCTCTCGCCCCGAATGGGGATCTGTTATTGGGCACCGTTTACGGACGCATCCACCGCCTGAAGCCCGACCGGCTGGTCTGGGAGGACTTGACGGTGGAATTAGGCGGTCTGGACATCTACGACCTGGCCATCTCGCCGGGCTATGCTCAGGATCAGACGATCTACGCATCCACCTCCACCGCCGGGGTCTTCGTCTCTCACGACGGGGGCCGAAGTTGGCAGGAGACGGGCTTCCCCGGCCGGACAGGCTTTGATCCCGTTCACCTGGCCATCTCGCCCGATTACGCTACGGACCAGATTCTCTTCGCGGCTTCGAGATCAGGTGTATACCGATGGCTCGACGGCGAGTGGCAGGAGCTACAAGAGGGGCTGGGCAATCTCTTCCCCGCTTCGGCTCTGGCCATCTCGCCCCCCCTTCCTTCCGCCCCCCTGCCCCCCCAAAGTTGGGGGGAACGGGGGGAGGGGGGAAAGAGGGGGAGCGACGGCACCATCTTCGTCGGGGGAGATTACAGCCACCCTGAAGTATTGATCTCCACCGACGGCGGAGAGAGCTGGGTGTCAGCCAGCCAGGGGTTGCCCCCAGCCGAGGTGGCGAGCCTGGTCGTTTCGCCAAACTACACTGAAGATGGCATAGCCTACGCCTGGCTTCAGTACCAGGGGCTGTATCGCACCACGAATGGCGGCCGAAATTGGGAACAAGCCACAGAAGAAGAGGATTGGTACGTGCAATCAATGGCTCTCTCGCCCGACTTCGCCGCCGATCAGACCCTCTTCGTCGGGGCGCTGTACGGCCACCTGTACCGCTCCGACGACGGCGGCTTCACCTGGCAGGCGCTGGGGGGTGGACTCCCGCCGGGCACGGTCTGGGTTAAGGCCCTGGCCATATCGCCAGAGTTCGCCAGGGACGGCACGCTTTTCGCCGGCCTCGACCAGGGCATCTACGAGTCCACCAATGGGGGCTACTCCTGGCAGGCGGTCAATATTGGCCTTCCCTATCGGTCCGACGACGAGCTGGCGGGGGTGCTGGCACTGGCCATCTCGCCGCATTACGCCACCGATCAGACCCTCTTCGCCGCCCTGTTTGAGCACGGCGTGTACAAATCTACCGACGGCGGAGGTAGTTGGTATCCGGCAACTTGGGGAACGCCGCTCCCCACGCCTACACCAAGCCCTACGCCCACCCGTCCAACGGTCACGCCCACGCCCTGCGCCGTGGTACCCATTCGCTTCGCCGCCACCTGGGCTGACAGACGGGACCGCCTGGGTTGCCCAGTAGAGGCGGAACGGGAAGTCTTTCTGGCTGAACAGGCTTTCGAACGAGGGCGGATGTTCTGGCGGGGGGACAGCGGGGAGATCTACGTCCTGCACGACGATCACACCTGGCGGGCTTTCGCCGACACCTGGCAGGAAGGCCAGCCCGAGGACGATCCCGATCTGATCGCGCCGCCGGGCCTCTTCCAACCAAAGAGGGGCTTTGGCAAAGTGTGGCGGGAAGAGCTGGGCGGCCCGGCCAGCCAGATCGGTTGGGCCAGGGAGGAGGAACGGGGTCTCACAGGGGTGGTGCAAGCCTTTGACGGTGGCACCATCCTTTGGAGCGATCTTGGCACAGCCTACATCCTCTACGCCGAGGGCAGTTGGGAGTCGGAGGTGTGAGCGTTCAGGTGCATGGTCAGTGTGCGCGACAGGAGGGAAGCAATTGAGCCGCTACGTAGATAACCGAAAAGAGCGAATATGGCAAGAGGAGATCATCCGTGTCTGTCGCCTTCTTCACGAGAAAGGGTATATAACCGCCACCGACGGCAATGTCTCGGTGCGCCTGAGCAAAAACCGTGTCCTGTCCACTCCCAGTGGCCTCAGCAAAGGCTTTCTCACCCCTGAGCAGTTGGTCGTAACCGATCTGGAGGGCAAGAAGATCCCCTCCTATAAGCCTGCCAGCCGTGACCCTTCGGGCAGAGCCCTTCGACTGGGCTCAGGACAGGCCTCAGGGCGAAGCCTGGAGCCCACCTCGGAGCTATTGATGCATCTGGAGGCCTATCGGCAGCGGCCCGACATCGGCGCTGTTATCCACGCCCATCCCCCCATCTGTGTCGCCCTGAGCATCGCTGGCATCTCCCTGGCCAAGTGTCTCCTGCCCGAAGTGGTCGTCACCCTGGGACTGATCCCTACTGTTGAGTACGCCACCCCCTCCAGCCCTGAAGGAGCCGGGGCAATCAGCGAGCTCATCGCTAACCACGACGCCCTCATTATCCAACGGCACGGCACATTGACCGTGGGCAAGGACCCTTTCGATGCTTACCTCAAGCTGGAGAAGTTAGAACACCTGGCCTACGTCACTCTGATCCTGCGCCAGTTGGGCCGGGAGACCCCCTTGCCTCCCGCCGAGGTCGCCAGGTTGCTCCAGATGAGGAGGGAAAAAGGGTTAGCCAGGGAAGGAGAGGAAGAGGATTTCTGCGCCAGTTGCGGAGTCTGTGACCTGGCTGTTGGTCGCCCTCGCTCTGGGTCCACTCCTGAGGACAACGAAGAAGAGCTGGTGAGGCTGGTCACCCGCGAGGTGTTGAAGGAATTGGGCAAGCTGGGAGCTTGACCTTTCTGCTCTTTTGAGTAAAATAAAGGTAGTTCGGACGCCCCCATCGTCTAGTGGACTAGGACACGGCCCTTTCAAGGCCGCGACAGGGATTCGAATTCCCTTGGGGGCATATTTGACAAAACGCCGAATTTGTGGTATCTTACCGGACAATAGATTAAAAGCGACGAATGGGAATAGTAAGTGCAGAGCGATGATCACAGCGAGCTAGGGGAGGTGGAAGCTAGCATCAAAGCCCACACTGAACCCGCCCAGGAGCTGCGAGCGAAAAGGCGATCGCGAAAGGCACGAAAAAGCGCGAAAGCCGTTAAGCTTGGCCGGATTCCTCCCGTTATCGTAAGGAACGGTATCGAGTAGCGGACTACTCTGTACCGATTGAGTGGGCTGTTGTAAGCCAACTAGGGTGGTATCACGGGGCACGAACACCTCGTCCTTAGAGGAATGAGGTGTTTTTGTTTAACGAGAGGAGGAGAAAACATGGCAAAGAAAATCACACCGCGCAGCAAGGACTATTCCCGCTGGTACACGGACGTCATCCAGCGGGCAGAGATGGCCGACTACGCCCCGGTCAAGGGCTGTATGGTCATCCGACCCTACGGCTATGCTCTCTGGGAGAACATCAAAGAGGGCCTGGACCGCCGCTTCAAGGCCACCGGCCACGTGAATGCCTACTTTCCGCTGTTCATCCCCCAGAGCTTCATCCAGAAAGAAGCTGAGCACGTGGCGGGATTCTCCCCCGAATTGGCAGTGGTGACCCACGGCGGCGGCAAGAAGCTGGAGGAGCCGCTCATCGTGCGCCCTACCTCGGAGACGGTCATCGGCCACATGTACTCCCAATGGGTGCGTTCGTATCGCGACCTGCCCCTCCTCATCAACCAGTGGGCCAACGTGGTGCGCTGGGAGAAGCGTCCCCGCTTGTTTCTCCGTACCACCGAGTTCCTCTGGCAGGAGGGGCACACCGCCCACGCCACAGCCGAGGAAGCAGAGGAAGAGACCCTGCTCATGCTGGAGGTCTACCGCGACTTCGCCGAGACCGACGCCGCCATTCCGGTCATCACGGGCCGCAAGAGCGAGTCGGAGAAGTTCGCTGGGGCAGTGGCCAGCTACGCCATCGAAGCCATGATGGGCAACAGGTGGGCGCTGCAGGCTGGCACCTCCCACTTCCTGGGCCAGAACTTCGCCAGGGCCTTCGACATCAAATACCTGGACCGGAACAACGAGCTTCAGTACTGCTGGACGACGAGCTGGGGGGTCAGCACCCGCATGGTGGGGGCGGTAGTCATGGTTCACGGCGACGACCAGGGTCTGATCCTGCCACCCAAGCTAGCTCCCATCCAACTGATCATCATCCCCATCTGGACGGGCGAGGAAGAGAAAGAACAGGTGTGGAAGGCAGTCGCAGACATCAAGGCTGCTCTCGGCGAGAAGGTGCGCTACAAGGTGGACGACCGGGAGGAGTACTCGCCTGGCTGGAAGTTCAACGAGTGGGAGATGCGGGGCGTGCCGTTGCGCCTGGAGATCGGGCCCAGAGACGTGGCCGAGGGGCGGGTTACCCTGGCCCGGCGAGAAGGAGGCGAGAAGCTCACTGCCCCCCTAGCCCCCCAAAGTTGGGGGGAAGGGGGGGAGCAGGAGGGCCTGGCCCAGCGTCTCCACGATCTCCTCGACGACATCCAGCAGAGCCTGTTCCAACGAGCCAAGAGCTTCCTGGACGAAAACTCCTTTGAAGTGGACGATTACGAGGAGTTCAAGCGGATCATCGAGAGGGACGGCGGTTTTGTCTACGCCTACTGGTGCGGCTCTGGCAAGTGCGAGGCGGCCATCAAAGAGGACACCAAAGCCACCATCCGCTGCATCCCCTTCCACCAGAAGGAGAGGGCAGGCCGCTGCATTCTCTGCGGCAAGGAAGCCGGGGAACAAGCGGTCTTCGCGAGGGCTTATTAGCCCCCACCCCAACCCCTCCCCCGAAATCAGGGGAGGGGCATCTGATTCCCCCTTCTCCCAGTGCTGGGAGAAGGGGGTCAGGGGGATGAGGGACAGGTGTATACTTGATTAACCTCCCACCATGATCATCGTTGGTTTAATCCTCAAAGCGAGCTACCAATTGAGTCGCCACCGCATGGGCCCCCTGCGGCTGAATCTTGTGCCGCTGCTCTTTGCCCTGGCCAGCGGCTTGATCTGGAGGGCTGGCAGCCTGACGGGTGGGCAGACCGCCTTGATCATCGTCCTCTGCTTGGCTCTCGTTTTGATTACGCTCCTGGCCAGGCGGCAGGGCTTCATCGTCTTTCGCAGGAGAGAACTCTCCCCATCTTCGGGCCATCCTGAGTTGGCGCCCGATGAGAAGGTCGCCGTCCGAGCCACCGGCTTCTTCGAGGTCCGAGATAAGCAGCGCTATTTCGTGGAGGTCACTGCTGACTTTGCCACCATGGAGACCAGAGAGCACATCGTGATGGGCAGGATGCTGGATTCGCGCTTCCTGGTGGGCGCGCCCAAAGATGATGCCGGCTGGTGGTACATCTTCTTCAAACCGCATACGATCAGTGAGATCGGAGTCGGCGAAGTCCACTTTGGCCTGAGAGCCCGCCCGGCCATCAAGGTAGGATACGAAGCTGGGGAGGGAAGGCTCGAATCCGTCTATCTCTCCTTCGATGAGCCCCTTCAGATGCAGCGCGTCTTAGAAGACCTGCATCGCGACGCCTCAGTTCCTCATTGACTTGTTACTCGTTGCCTCGTTACTCTTCCCCGAAGCGCCGCATCAACTCCCTTATGAATCTGATGCCCTCGAAGTAATCGGCCAGGCGGATGTTCTCGTTGGGGGCGTGGACGTTGGCGCCGGGATAGCCGATGCCGGCCAGGACAGCGGGAATGCCTAGAGCCTCCGAGAGGGGATACATCGGGCCGCTGCCGGCCATGGTGGGGTAGATCACGGGTTTGTGGCCGTATACGGCCTCCGCTGCGGCGATGGCTGCCTGTACGATCGGCGCATCCAATGGCGCCCGCGCCGAATGTTCGCCCACCCCAGCGATGATCTCAATGTCCTCGAAGCCCCACCGATCAAGATGTTGGCGCAGCAACCGCTCCACCAGTTCGGGGGTCAGGTTCGGCACCAGACGGAAGTCCAGCTTGACCGTGGCCGTGCTGGGCAGCACCGTCTTCGAGCCCTCCTCGATGTAGCCGCTCTTGAAGCCACAGATGGTGCAGGTAGGCTCGTAAAGGTGCTTCTTCAGAGCCTCAACCCCTGAGAGTCCTCGGATGAACGCCGGGATACCGAAATTCTCCTTGATCTTCTCCTCTTCGAAGGGGATGGCCTCCAGCATGTTCATCTCCGCCGGTGTCGGCTCCGCCACGTGGTCCATGAAGCCATCAATGGTGATGTGGTCGTCTTTGTCTTTCAGGGTGGAGAGGGCCCACACCAGGCGCCAGGCGGGATTGGGCACGATGGTCGCCAGGGAGGAGTGGAGGTCGCTTTTGGCTCCTCTGGCCCGCAGCTCCAGATAGGCGATGCCTTTCAGGCCCAGGTAGAGCACAAAGCGCTCCGCCTCATCCTTGCCGCCCGACTCCCACAGGCAGCCATCGGCGGCCAGGAAGTCGCGGTTCTCCTGAACGAACTGAGCCAGGTGAGGGCTGCCCGTCTCCTCCTCCCCTTCGACGACGAATTTTATCCTCAGAGGCAGTTCGCCAACAGCCGCCTGGTAGGCTTCGATGGCCTGGATGCGGGCCACGAGGTTGCCCTTGTTGTCGGCCGCGCCGCGGGCGTAGAACTTCCCCTCGCGGATAGTAGGCTCAAAGGGCGGCGATTCCCACTCTTCCAGAGGGTCTGGGGGCTGGACGTCGTAGTGGTTATAGATGAGGAGGGTGCGCTCCCCCTGGCCCAGCTCGGCGAAGACCAGCGGCGGGCCATCGTCCACTGGAATCAGACGCACCTCCGCCCCCAGCCTCTCCAGCCGGGCTCTCACCAGTTCTGCCATCTCCTCCAGGCCCACGTTTTGGGTGGAGATGCTGGGTTGGCGGCAGAACTCCTTCAGCTCTTCGATGAAACGCTCGGCGTTGTTCTTGATATAGATGTTGAATTGTTCCATAATTCCTCCTGTAAGTATTCGCCACTCCCTCCCAGGGAGGGGATGGGGGAGGGTGAATCCCCACAAACGGACAAGATTCTCTGCGAATTCGGCTCATTTTGACCTACGAAGTCCCACCCCCACCCCAACCCTCCCCCTGCGAGGGGGAGGGGGTGAACAATTGAGCCTCCCCATCGGCCCGCATCAGGGCAGTAAGCTCGGCCTCCTTGTCCCTTACCTGACGCAGCTTCGCCTGCTCCGTGGCTGTCATCCACTCGTACTGGTTATAAACCTGCAGCGAGTAGTCGGCCACCCTGCCCCGATCGGGCTTATATTTCCAAAAAGACACCTTCACATCGAAGGAATCTGTCCCGCCTGGGTCCAGGGCGGCGACGTTGTCCCACCAGACACCAATGGCGTTGCCGGCTGCATCGTGCATCGCCACGCATGCTTTAATATTGCTCAATCGGCGATCATATTGGTTGCGAACATCCCCCGTGACGTGGAAGGCATCCCAGGTGTCGAAGAAGTCGTTGACATTGGAGACCTCCATGGGGAGAGGGGTGTAGGCCGGAGCACCCCATACCAGGCGCAACTCGTAGTGATCCCAGGAGGAGGCCGGCAGGTTGGAATAGATGTTGATAAAGGGCGAGCTCATCCCCGGCGCAAGATGGTGGATGCAAGCATAGGTGAATCCCTCACGCACCACATTGCCTTCTGCATCGTAGAAGGTAGCATTGATTCTAACGAAGCCGACGCTGACGCTGGAGGCGTTATAGACCTCGCCGACCAGGTAGGTAGAGGTGGAGCCGGCGAAGGGAGGGAAGGTGGTGCTGTTGGTGACGTAGACGTTAGTGCTGGGAGGCAGCGTGGGAGTGGGTGAAGGAGTTGCCGTTGGCGTCGTAGTCGGCGTCGAAGTTGGAGTGCCTGGGGTTGCAGGGGCTACCGTTGGTGTTCGAGTAGGCGTCCGTGTCGGTGTCGGCGTTGCTACAGAGCTGTATTTCTTCAGACAGATGGGCAGATAGGTTTGGAGACGAAATGGTGTTTCCGTCGGCGTTGGCGTCGGTGGGGGCATGCCCGAGGTTCGCAAGCGGATGGCTACGTCATCTCGCTTGCCTGCTCCCAGATCATACCACGAGCCGCGACTGCCGTCGCAACTGATGTACGTGCGCTTCGTCTCGTGTGGGCCTTCGCTATCGGCTGGTATGGGATACTCGGAACTGTCATTGGTGAACTTCACAACGGCGATAACGTCGTCTCCTTCCGTCACCACCACAGGCGGATCAACTTCCACCCCATGGTAGCCGGCCTCAGCGAAGCTATAGTCCAGGCCGCTCCATAGCAGGTTGGTCGGCGCCTTTCCGTCGAAGTCGCCGTAGAGGTACACATCCACGTCGGTAGTGACGTCCGTGGTGTAGAACTCCACCCGCGTGACGTAGGTGCTGCTGGAGGGGATGAATTTACACAGCCCCCAGCCAGTTGTTGAGTCTTGGCACCCCCATGCGGTCGTCAAGCCGACTTCGTCGTAGTACATGATTCCACCGTCGGGGTCATGGTCTTGCCAATCGTACAGAAACGAGGAATACCTGCCGATGCCGGCCGAGCCGTAGGCAATGGTGAAGTACCCTCTTTCTGCACCGTAACCACAGGGACCTCCCCAATCGGTGCCCCAACTGTTCTTCACGATCCAACCGCCTGAGCCTGCGGCGTGAGACAGACTATCGTCCCAGCCTACAATCAGCACGGCGTGGTTTGGATCGCGCACTCCCGCGTAGTAGAGGGTGTACGAACCATCGTAGTCCGAGAATTCCTGCCACCAGTCCCTGTCGGAGTTGTCACCCGCATACATCGAGGCATAGACCGGCCCGTAGGTCTGAATGTAGCCCTTCAGCACGTTGGTATCGGGCACCTGGTCCTCGGAGATGACCCGCCAGTCCAGCAGGGTCTTTACGTATGGGCAGGTATCATTGCAGTTGACGTTGCTGCCCACGTACGGGTCGCACGATTCCAGCACTGTGCCTTTCTGGGCGAACCAACCGGCCATCTCCCAGTAATTACTTCCCACGCAACTGGGATCGTGCCAGGGGCATTCTTTGGCGTTGTTCTCTGAGAAGTCATAGCGGCCGGCACCATCAATCTGCAGCTTGGATTCGAAGTTCGCCAGGGAAGCGAAGGCGTAGCACGCGCCACAGTCGCCCTGGTTCTGCACTTGAGTGACCACGCCTTGCTCGCGCCAGTCCCATCTGTCGGGCAGAGCCGCCGCCCTAACCCCCTCAGGTATTCTGTCCCCCTTCAAGTGGGACAAGTCCAGCCGCAGTGGTGTGAAACCTGTACGGGGAGGAGGCGGATTCAGTGGCGCTGGCCGCGTCGGTGCCTCCTGTAGCTCGGACTCCTGTGTTGGAGGTGGTGGCCCAACGGCGAAGGCTCCCCCTCCCGCGTTCAACACCACCAGCAGGAACGCGCCAACCAAAATCGCTGCCCCTAGAGCGAATATCGTCCTGGACCTCGCCTTGTTACTGTGCATTTTGCCTCCTAATCTACCAGACCCTTAGGGTTTTGCAAAACCCTAAGGGTCTCGGACTCGTGGGGCACCCGGAAATTTATCTCCACCCTGGCCTCCCCCAGCAGGTGGAAGCCGATCCAGATCACGCCTTCGACAGCTTTTTGCCAACCTCGCCGCCGCCCGTTGAAGCGGACGGAGGCAACTTCGTACGGCTCCGGCACCAGGAAAAAGAGCCTGCCGTACTGCGTCCCCGCCTTCTCCATCTCCAGGGTGAGGCGCTGGCCATCGAATTGGAGTGTTTTCACCTCCACCGCCCCGCCGGTCAGGTGAAAGGTGGAGGCCAGAAGGTCCGGGTGGTTCGTGGGCTTCTTGAGAAGAAAGAGCCTGGTGGCGTGGGGAAGTTGCCTGATCCTGAGGCGGCCCCGCACCAATCCAAGGTATCTCTCCCGCCAGAAATCGAAGACGTGATACGGACCCTCCCCGATGACCTTGTCTAGATCCAGGGTGGTCGTCGTGGTTCGCTCCTCCCAGTTGATGGCCGCCAGCATCACCCACCGGCCGAAGTCGGTTTCGATGGGCAGGGCCAGGAGGCGGGGGAGCTCGCTTTCAAACAGGTCCAGCGGCCGGGCGGCAATGCCGTAGGGCGGAAGTAGCCTGGCCAGATACTTCAGGCGATGGTCAGCGAGGGTGGGCAGGTTATCGCTGGAAAGGACCATGCCGCCGCCGAGGCCCACCACCGTGGCCAGGGTGCGCATCTCGCTCAGGGTGAGAGCCGACTGGTCTTCCTTCTGGCGTACCAGCGCGCAATCGGGATCGTTGATCCAGCATCGCCCATGGGTGAAATAGCGGGTGATGCTGTTGCGGAGGGCGTTCACCGCGGCGGGGAAGGTGAGGTCAGCCCAGAAGGGATGCCAGTACATGGCTACGTCGGGACCGATGCGCATCCCGTCCACCAGCCCCACGCTGGGCCCCAGGGGGGCTCCGCAGCCCAGGAGAAAGGCTTCCTCGCCAATGGCCTCCCTGATGACTTCAAGACCTTTGCGCACCGCCTGGGCTCGGGTCACGTTGGGGTTATGACGGCGCCCCCCCAAAGCCGCGGCGTAGAGGAAATCCACCTTGAACAGCTCGTAGCCCCACTCCCGCAGGGTGCGAAAGGTCTGGCCCAACCAATCCTGCACCTCGGGATGGGAGAGGTCCAGGCCGTAGGTATCCGCTCCCCAGTGCTGCCAGGCCAGGATGGGGTCTCCATTTTTATCTCGGATCACCCAATCCGGGTGCCCAGCGTAGAGCTGCGACTCGGAGCTGGCGCCGAAGGGGGCCGTCCAGATGCCCGGTCGGTGGCCCCTTGCTCGTATCTCCTCGGCCAGGCTCCCCATCCCTTGAGGGAACTTCTCCTCGTCTACGCTCAGCCAGTCGCCGATGGCGGTTTGATAGCCGTCGTCAATGAGGACGTATTCCAGGGGCAACTCCGTCCCCGTAGCGGCGGCCAGGTTGTCCAGCACGTCTCCGGCCTTGAGTTCTCTGAAGTAATAGTACCAGCTACACCAGCCAGTAGGGATGGGCTTCGCGGTGCGGGCGTTCATGGTCTCTTTCACGATTTCGGCGTAGCCTTCGAGCAGGGTCAGGGGGGAATCCCCACCCTCGATCACCAGTCGCTCCGAGTGAAGGCTCTCGCCTGGGGCCAGGGTGATTCCGTCGGCGAAGCAACAGGCGGTGAGCGCAGCGAAGTTTCCCTCCCTATCGCGCCTCAGCCGGATCTCGGAGAGCTGATCGGCCATGGTCACGAAGCCCAGCAGCAAGCTGTTTTGCTGGCTGGAGATGACCGTCACCCACTCGCTGGCCAGGTCTCTGCCCAGCAGCCCGTGAGGGAGGTGTTTGGCCCGGTAGTCGTCTCCGTCCAGCTCCAGGTAGATCCCATCGCCCACGCGGCGGGCGAAGGCTGGCGACCACGATTGCCAGCCGTTTTGATAGAAGCGCCAATTGCTGGTGGGCAGGTCTAGTGCAATAGCTCCTCCCTCGGATGCGGCGACGGTGAGGACAGCGAGCTTGTCCATCTGGAGGGGCGCAGAGCCAACGTTGCTCACCACCAGCCACATCTCCACCGCTGGGCCGGCGACCACGTGCCAGTCGAGTTTGATGTCCTCGTTGGCCCGGCTCAAGTTGATCCCCGCTTCGCTGACGGTGCAGGTCGAATCTGGTCCTAGCAGGCTCAGGTGCCTGTTCTCCTCTCTCAGGCGGTAGCTTACCTCAGCCGTTGCCCCCTGGAGCAGCGGTTGGCCTCGCAGCAGGATAGTCAGCGAGTTTCGGGCTCGGTCAAGGCTTGCCCTGAGCCTCGAAGGGATCAACTGGTCGAAGAATTTCTCAGTGTTAGCCATGATGCCCCCTCCTTGCCACAACAATCTCAATTGGCAGCCCAAACATCGTTATTTCTGTTACATCAAGGGGTTGAAAACCAGCAGCTTCCAGCGCTTTCAGAACAAAGATCGGACGGCAATCAACGTACTGTGGAAACTTCGCGTGGGCCCATTCGTAAAGCCTGGTGATCACGTTGGCCTTTCCCTTCTTAGACATTGCCACCACACAGATGCGCCCATCGCTTCGCAGAACCCTTCGACATTCGTGCAAGACCATCGGGATGTCCGGCGTATCGAAAAGCTCCAGGGTGAAACTCATAAAAACTGCGGCAAAGAAATCCGCCTCGAAGGGGAGTCTGGCAGCGTCGCCACAGTTCAACACTGCTCTTTCTGAGAATCCTGCTTCCCTGACTCTCGCTCGGGTGATGTTGATCATCCCTTCGGAGATATCAATTCCATAGACCTGGCCTGAGTTTCCGACCGATTGAGCCAAGGCCAGGATGCCATGGCCAGTGCCAAATCCGATCTCAAGAACTGTCTCACCTTCTACGGCGCGCAGCTTTTGCAGGCCAAGGTAGCCATATCTCCTCTCAGGGCGGGCCAGTATATCATACCACTTGCTCATCTTGTCATAGCTGGCCTTGGCTTGTCCTTTCGACCTGGTGACTCGACTTATCTCGCCCTCGCCTTCCGACATGGTGGAGCCCTTTCTATGATAGACATTACCAGGTGACAGGCACTTTGGGCCCAATATACAGTATCGCCTTAGCTTAATACACCCTACATCTGGTACGTAAAAGTGCCTGTCACCTTAATTCCGATAGCGTTTAGTGCTCACCTGTCAAAGGCACGAAGCGCACACCGCCCAGGTTTTGGGAGAGGACCTGATCGCCCTGTTTCGTGAGCAGCCAGAGGCTCTGGTAGCCGCCCGGCGGCCCCACGGGCAATACCATTCGGCCGCCGTCTTTCAACTGCTGGACGAGAGGGTGGGGGATGTGGTCGGGGGCGCAGGTGACGATGATGGCATCGTAAGGGGCGTGCTCCTCCCAGCCGTAGTAGCCGTCGGCGTGTTTCACCTTCACCTGGGTGTAGCCCAGCCTGTTCAGCTTCTCCTCCGCGCTCTTCGCCAACTCTTCGATGATCTCCACGCTGTAGACTTCGTCGGTCAGTTCGGCCAGCACCGCTGCCTGGTAACCTGAGCCGGTGCCAATCTCCAGGACCTTATCGCCACTCTCCAACTCCAGCAGCTCGGTCATCCAGGCCACGATGAAAGGCTGGGAGATGGTCTGGCCGTAGCCGATGGGGAGGGGATGGTCGGCGTAGGCCTGATCCAGGTACCTGGGGAGCACGAACTCGTGGCGGGGCACCGTCTCCATGGTCTCCAGGACGGCCTCGTCGCTTACCCCCCTGGCACGGATCTGGGTCGCAACCATCCGTTGCCTCTCGTGAAAACCGCGGTCTATGACCGCCGTCGCCGTCGGCGATGGCTCTGGCGTCAGCGAAGGCATCTCCACCGTAGGTGGCGGTGTCGGGGAGGGGGTTTTCGCCACATAAAGAGCGAGGAAGATAAGGCCCAGCAGGGCTGCTAAGGCTATCGCTATAATCGTCGTTCGAATCTTACCTCTTACCAACATGATTCAACACCTCCTCTCGTTCGCACTCTTCGTTGCCTCGTTACTCATTGCCTCGTCGCCTGGTACCTCGCGCACCGCGTTGACCACATCTCCGACAGTGAAGGGCCTGATCAACAAGTCGGTGAATCCCGCTTCCTCGAAGTCGAACTGAGCCAGGTCGAAGGGGCCGCTGCAGACCAGGATGGGCGCCTCGCCGGCCAGAGTTCGCAAATCCGCCAGGAGGGACTCCCGCAGACTTTGGCCGGGAGGTAAGGCTCCAGGATAATCAGGCGGGGCCTCACCATCCCTCGGCCCAGCAGCATCGTGGCCTGTTCGATGGTCCGCAGGGCCATAGCCTCGTAGCCCTCCTCGGAGAGTTGAGCTACGATGAGGGTGCGCGCTTTCCATTCCCTGGCGATAAGGATTATCTGGTTCACTTTCCTGAGCCTGGTCGAAGGGCTCCGTACAAGCACCTTCTGCCCAAGTCGAGATGCTGCCCCATTTTAGCACTTTCTGCTGATAATTTCAAGCGCGCATCACCGGACCGAAAGCGGAGGTTGACAATTGATTCTTTTCAGTATATAATCGTGGAAAGATTGAGCCATAACCGAAGACCGGCTGGGGGAGCCTGGTGAGCCAGGCTGAGAAGAGGCCCAGGCTGGCAGATAGCCGATAGCAGGTGGCGAATAGGATTAATCGTTTGCAAGCCATCGGCTATCAGCCATCGGCCATTCGCTAATGCCTCGACCCCTTGAACCTGATCTGGATCATGCCAGCGGAGGGAAGCCACTGGATTTTCACAAGGCCGCCAACCTTGCCCAGGTCAGGCGGCCTCCTTTTTGCTGGCCAGGGAGGATGGATGAGAGCGATTATCATTGCCAACGGCCAGATTCACGATAGCGATTTCTGTCAAAGCCAGCTCACTCCGACAGATCTGGTGATCTGTGCCGACGGTGGAGCCAGTAACGCCCTCGCTTTGGGCCTGCAACCCCAGGTGGTCATCGGCGACCTGGACTCCCTCGACGAGGGCCTGCGCTCTCGATTGGAAAAGAGGCCCTGCCAGTTCATCGCCCACCCGGCTCGCAAGGACGAGACGGACCTGGAGTTGGCCGCGAAATACGCCGCCGAGCAGGGAGCCCAGGAGATGCTCATCCTGGGAGCCCTGGGCGAGCGGCTCGACCACACTCTGGCCAACGTCCTGCTTTTGGCTTTGCCGGCATTGCGCCATGTTAAAGCCAAAATTCTCGATGGCAGGCAAGAGGTCTTTCTCATCAGGGACGAGGCCCTCATCGAGGGCCAGGTGGGCGATACCCTCTCCCTCCTGCCTCTGACAGCAGAGGTAACAGGCATCTACACCGAGGGGCTGGAGTATCCCCTGGAAAACGGCACTTTGTACCTGGGGCCAACCCTGGGCGTTAGCAATGCCCTCACCGCGCCACAAGCGCGGGTGCGGGTGGGCCAGGGGCTGTTGCTGGCTGTGCACATCGGCCAAGTCGAATCGGCCGCGTAAGTAATCTATTATTTGATGACAGGGAGGTGGAGCAATGAAAAGCTCAACTCGCACCATTTTATTCGCTGTGATCATCGGGGGCCTGACCCTGGTGATCTACTACCTGGCGGCGGTGGTCCGCCACGAGGTGGAGTCCTGGAACGTGCCCTCGGCCATCGTGCTGACGGTCATCGGCCTGGCCGCAGGTGCCGCCTGGGGAGCCAGGGCAGAGCTGGCCCGCTGGAAGACGGTGGACGCCATCCTGACCGCCAACCTGGCCCTGGTGTTCGGCCTGCTCTTCCTGGGCTGGGGCATCACCATCTGGAAGCTGGCCAGTATCCCGCCCCTCAAAGCCTCGGGGCTGCGCGACCTGTTCTACGGCTTCTGGTTCATCCCCGCCGTCGTCGTGCCTTACATCATCCGCAAGCCGGGCGCGGCGGTGGCCGCCGAGACCCTGGCTGCGGCCGCGGAGTGGCTGGCCGGAGGCGAGTGGGGGCTGACGCTGCTCATCAGCGGGCTGGTGCAGGGCGGGGCCGCCGAGCTGGTTTTCGCCGCCACCGGCTGGACGAACTACCGCCTGCCGGTGCTGATGGTGGCCGGGACAGCGGCCGGGGTGGGCAGCTTTGTGGTGGACTACCTCTTCTGGTACTCCACCCTCGCCCCCGGCGTGTTGGCCGTGATGTTCGTCGCCCGCCTGATCAGCGGGGCCATTCTCTCCGGCTGGCTGGGCAAGGTGTTGAGCGATGCCCTGGCCGGCACCGGCGTGCTGTCCAGCTTCCCCATCGGCCGCGAAGGGCAGGAGGCAGCCTGATCAACGACGTCATCCAGGTCCAGAACCTCACCTTTCGCTACGCCTACGCCCGACGCCCGGCCCTGGCCGGGCTGGATTTCGCCGTGGATCAAGGGGAGGCCATCCTCATCCTGGGCCCCAGCGGCTGCGGCAAGAGCACCCTGACCCTCTGCCTCAATGGCCTGATCCCCCACACCATCGGCGGCGAGATGACGGGCCAGGTGCTCATCGCCGGGCGCTCCACCCGCGAGACCTCGGTGGGCGAGCTGGCCCGCCAGGTGGGAATCGTCTTTCAGGACCCGGAGAGCCAGTTTTGCACCCTGACCGTCGAGGACGAGGTGGCCTTCGGCCTGGAGAACCTGGGGCTGCCCCAGGGAAGGATGGGGGAAAGGATCGAGGCTGCTCTGGCTCAAGTGGGCCTGGCCGGGGAGCAGGCCACCCGTCTGGACCGCCTCTCCGGCGGCATGAAGCAGCGCCTGGCTCTGGCCTGCCTCCTGGCCATGCAGCCCCAGATCCTGGTCCTGGACGAGCCCACCTCCAACCTGGACCCTCAGGGAAGCCGGGAATTCTTCCCTACATTGGAGGGGCTGCGCCGGCACCGCACCATCCTGATCATCGAACACAAGCTGGATGAGCTGATCCACCTGGTGGATCGGGTGCTCATCCTCTCTCCTGAGGGGAAGATCCTGGCCCAGGGAGAGCCGCGCCAGGTCTTCGCCGATGAGGCTCTCCGGCTGGAAGAGTACGGCATCTGGCTGCCCCAGGTGGCGGAGCTGGCCCTGCGGCTGGGCATCACCCCCCTGCCCCTGATGGTGGACGAGGCAGCGGCAGCCCTGGCCGGCAGGCCGTACGATTCACGGGCCGTGATGCCAGAGAGGACAACGGGCAAGCCCCCAGGAAAGCCGGCCATCGAGGTCAAGGACCTCGACTTCACCTATCCTAACGGCACCGTGGCCCTGCGGGGGGCGAGCCTGACGGTGGCTGAAGGTGATTTCTTCGCCCTGCTGGGACCCAACGGCTCTGGCAAGACCACCCTGGCTAACCTCGTCATCAACATCCTTCGTCCCCCGCCGGGGCGGGTCAGGGTCCTGGGCCACGACGTGACGGAGATGTCCATCTACGAGCTGACCCAGGCCGTGGGCTACGTCTTCCAGAACCCTGAGCACCAGTTCGTAGCCGACACCGTTTACGATGAGATGGCCTACAGCCTGCGGGCGAGAGGGGTAGAAGAAGAGGCCATCAGAGAGCGGGTGGAGCCTCTCCTGGCCGGGTTCGGGCTGATGCCCTACGCCAGGATCAATCCCTTTGCCCTCAGCCAGGGGCAGAAGCGGCGTCTGAGCGTGGCCACCATGCTGGTCGTGGGGCAGCGAATCCTGATCCTGGACGAGCCCACCTTCGGCCAGGACCGCCTGACGGCCCGCCGCCTGATGGAACGGCTGCAGGCCCTGAACGCCGTTGGGGTGACGGTGATCATCATCACCCACGACATGCGCCTGGTGGCGGAGTATGCCCGCCAGGTAGCGGTTTTGCTGGATGGTCGGGTGGTGTATCAGGGTCCGGCCAAGGACCTCTACCACGACGAGGAACTGTTGGGCAGAACTAATCTGGCCCCGCCACCCCTGTATGAACTGTCCCGAAGGCTGAAGGAGAGGGGGGCCCCCGCCTTCCCTGACCTTATGACGGTGGACGAGTTCTGTCTGGTCTTCGGCAACGAGGGAGCCCATGCGTCTTTTTGAGTACTACGAGCGGGAATCTTTCCTGCATCGTCTCAATCCCATGGCCAAGCTGGTGGCTATCGCCGTGCTCATCGGAGCATTGACGCCGGCTTTCGATCCCCTGACTCCGGTCGTCTTTCTCCTGCTGATCGTAGCCGTGATGTGGATTCTGGGGCGGATTCCCATCTTCTACATCCTCCGTGCCCTGTTGCCCTTTTGGGCGGTGGCCCTCAGCTTCATCGTCTTCAACGCCTTTCTCTACAACGTAGGGCGGGTTGAACACCCCACGGTGCTCTTCACCTGGGGTTCCCTGATGGTCACCCAGGAGGGGATCGAGGCTGGTTTCTCCCTCGGCATACGGGCGGTGTGCATCGTTTGCACCTCGATACTGTTCATCATGACCACCGATCCCACCGAATTCGCGCTGAGCCTGATACACCAGGCCAGGATCCCCTACCGTTTTGGCTACGCCATCCTGGTGTCCTATCGCTTCATGCCCATGCTGCAGACGGAATACGACATCATTCGCGCGGCCCACCGGGTGCGGGGGGTAGGGGGGCGGGCGGGCCTCAAAGGGAAATATCACGAGTTAAAGCGTTACGCCATCCCCCTGCTGGCCAGTGCGATTCGGAAGTCGGAACGGGTGGCCATCGCCATGGATAGCAAGGCTTTTGGAGCCCTGCCGCAGCGCACCTACTACCGCACGGTGCGCCTTCGAGCAACCGATTGGTTCTTCCTGGTCGCCGTGATTCTCTGTACTGTTGCCATCCTGCTGACCCTCTGGAGGCTGGGGTTTCTCAGGGGTTACGGTTTCGTCCCGCAGTGATCCAGTGCCCTTTTGACAATTTGCACCTTTTGAAGTATATTTAGGCCATCGGGGCATTTTTCGTCGCAAAAGTGCCGTAAAAACACTACATCTATCGAAAGGAGCAAGGGAAAATGTATCAGAAAGTCATCATTATTGGGCGTCTAGGGCGTGATCCTGAGATGCGCTACACGCCCAGTGGCCAGCCAGTCACCACCTTCTCCGTGGCCACTGACTTTACCTGGACCAACCAGGAGGGCCAACAGCAACAGAGGACCACTTGGTTCAGAGTTAACGCCTGGCGTAAGTTAGCGGAGACCTGCAACCAGTATCTGGTCAAGGGGCAACAGGTTCTGGTGGAAGGGCGGATGAATCCAGATCCTGAGACTGGTGGACCCAGGGTTTGGACGGGTAACGACGGCGTCGCTCGTGCCTCCTACGAATTGACCGCTGCGACGGTGAAGTTCCTGGCGAAGCCCCGTGGAGTGCCGCTCGAGGAGGAACCGGTCATAGAAGAGGGGGCGATAGAAGAGGAAGAGATACCCTTCTAGCGATTGTCTCTGGTGGTTCACTGCCACCCGTCTAGCGCGGCTGCCCCATGCCGTCTGCGCCCCCGGTGCAGACGGCATTTTTGTGTTGTTGACAAGGATGGCATTTTGGGGTAGTATTTTGTTAATACTGCTGAAAGGGGGATAACAATGAACTCACGAAACAAAACTCTCATCCTCGGGGGTCTAGTGGGAAGCGCCTTGGGGGTTCTTGCGGCCTGGCTTTACCTGCGAACTGCTAAACAAGAGGAGGCGATGCCGCCCCAGGCCGTCCCAGCAGGCAAGATGGTCAGGCTTGGCCTGTCCATCATGGAGGTCTTGCGCCAGGTAACCGCCCTGGGCGAGCGAGAGGAGGAAGGGCAAAAGCGAGGCCGGCTTCGCAAAAGGTAAGCCTGCCCTGAGCGAAGCGAAGGGGCATTTTGACAGGCGCATCGTTTAGGTATATAATGCTCCAGGTTTGACCTCTGAACCACCATCTTTACCACAAAAGCGAGGAGGCTAAAGCGTGTACGAGATCTTAGCCAAGGAAGCCCTGGCGCCGGTCATCAAGCTGATGGTGATCTCGGCGCCCGACGTGGCGCGCCAGGCCAGGGCAGGCCAGTTCGTCATCGTCCGCCCGTCGGAGGAAGGCGAGCGCATTCCCCTGACCATCGCCGATTATGATCGGGACGAGGGCACGATCACCATCGTCTTTCAAGAGGTGGGCAAGACCACCATGCACCTGGGCACCATGGAGGTCGGCGATGAGCTGGCCAGCTTCACCGGCCCCCTGGGTAACCCCACCGAGATCGAGAACTACGGCACCGTGATCTGTGCGGCCGGCGGCTTGTGCATCGCCCTCGTGTTCCCCATCGCCCGGGCCCTGCGAGAGGCCGGGAACTACGTCATCACTATCATCGGCGCTCGCGACAAGGAGCTTCTCTTTTGGGAAGACAAGATGCGCTCCGTCTCCGACGAGCTCATCGTCTGCACCGACGATGGTTCTTACGGACGCAAGGGATTTGTCATGGACCCCCTCAAAGAACTGCTGGAGACCCGCCGCGACATTGACCACATCTGGGTCATCGGGCCGGCCATCATGATGAAGTTCACCGCGCTGGCCACGAAACCTTTCAACGTGCCGACCACCGTCAGCCTCAACTCCATCATGGTGGATGGCACGGGGATGTGCGGCTCCTGTCGCTGCGAGGTGGGCGGAGAGACACGCTTCGCTTGCGTCCACGGCCCGGAGTTCGATGGCCACCAGGTGGACTGGGACCTGCTGCTGGCCCGCCAGCGCGTCTATCTTGAGGAGGAGAAGCAAGCGCTAGAACTCTTTGACAAACGGCGGGAGAAAGGGTGATATGGCAGTAGAAATAGATGTCCAACAGCTCTACACCGACCTGGGTGACATCAAGGAGATGCTGAGAAAAATGCAACAAGCGATGAGCCAGCTAGCTGAAACGGTTTCACTGCGTGTCAAGACGGAACATCCGCACATCGTGCGGATAGAAGGCCTGTGCGGTGAGCGGCCAGTCATCGCCGGCACACGTATCAGTGTCCGCACCATCGTCGAGCGGGTGCGCCTGGGCGATTCGCCTGAGCAAATAGTGGGGAACTATCCCCCCCTGACACTGGCTCAGGTTTACGACGCGCTGAGTTACTATCACGAGCACAAATCCGAAATCGAGGCCGAGATGGCCGCCAATGAGAAGGCTCTGGCATGGGTGACGAAGCGCAGCAGCGGGTGAAGCTCTACCTTTCAAGGAGACCAAAATGCCAAAAGTGATACCCAACCGAATGGAGATGCCTCGGCAGGAACCCGAGGTGCGTAGCCATAATTTTAACGAAGTGGCCCTGGGCTTCGACATGGAACTGGCCAGGGCTGAAGCGGAGCGCTGCCTGCAATGCAAGAAGCCGACGTGTATTGATGGCTGCCCTGTCGAAATCAACATCCCGGAATTCATTCTCAAGATACAGGAAGGGGACATGGCCGGCGCGGTAGAGGCACTCAAGGCTGACAACAACCTGCCGGCCATCTGTGGGCGGGTCTGCCCCCAGGAGACCCAGTGCGAGGAAGTGTGCGTCCTGGCCAAAAAGTACGAGCCGGTGGCCATTGGGCGGCTGGAGCGTTTCGTCGCCGACTGGGACATGGCCAGGGGGATGGCCATACCTGGGGTGCCCCCGTCGTCGGGCAAGAAGGTGGCCGTCATCGGGGCGGGGCCGGCTGGCCTGACCTGCGCTGGTGATCTGGTTCGCTACGGCCACGCCGTGACCATCTTTGAGTCGTTACACGAGGCGGGCGGCGTGCTCATCTATGGTATCCCCGAATTCCGTTTGCCCAAAGCCATCGTCAAGGCCGAGGTAGACTACGTGCGGAAGCTAGGGGTGGATATTCGTCTCAACTCTGTCATCGGCAGGCTCTTCACCATTGACGAGCTGCTGGGGGAACAGGCCTACGACGCCGTCTTCCTGGGCACGGGGGCTGGCTTGCCTAATTTCATGGGCATCCCCGGTGAGAACTACAACGGCGTCTACTCGGCCAACGAGTTCCTGACCCGCACCAACCTGATGAAAGCCTATCTCTTCCCCGAGTACGACACGCCCATCAAGGTCAAGGGTCGAGTGGTCGTGGTGGGTGGCGGTAACGTGGCCATGGACTCTGCCCGCTGCGCCTTGCGTCTGGGGAACGAAGAGGTGAGGATCATCTATCGCCGATCGAGGACCGAGCTGCCGGCCCGGCTGGAGGAGGTGGAGAATGCCGAGGAGGAGGGGATCATCTTCGAGTTGCTCACCAACCCCGTGGAGATCTACGGCGACGACAACGGCTGGGTGCGCGGCATGAGGTGCATCCGCATGGAGCTAGGCGAGCCCGATGCCAGTGGGCGTCGCAGGCCCGTGCCCATCCCAGGCTCGGAGTTCGACACAGAGGTGGACATCGTGGTCATCGCCATCGGCACCAGTCCCAATCCTCTGGTGTTCACCGAGGCTGGGGGGTTGGAGCGGACCAGGTGGGGAACCGTGGTGGCCGATGAGGAGACGGGCCGGACGACCAAGGCCAGGGTTTGGGCTGGCGGCGACGTCGTCACCGGTGCCGCCACCGTCATCAGCGCCATGGGTGCCGGCAAGCGCGCCGCAGCGGACATAGACCGCTACCTGCTAAGCGAATCTGAGGATTAGAAGGCTGATGAGTGAGACGGCGAAAAGGGGCAAGCAGATTCTGTCCGCCAGGCCGAGTTTCAACTCTCTCAGATACGTCCTCCTGGCTCCAGGCTGGAATCCCCGTGCGGCCAGAGCCAGGGAGAGGTTGTCGGCCAGGCGCAGGGCGGTGACGATGACGGCCACCAGGATGGGGAGATACGACTTGATCCGCTGAATGAAGCTACCCTCGCCAACGACCCACCCCCGCGCTTGCTGGGCCTCGCTCACGGTGGTGTAGATTCCGTACAGGGTCGGCAGGTAGCGCAGAGCGATGGCCAGGGTCAAGCCCCATTCGTAGGGCAATCCCAGTTTCACCAGCCCCCGTACCAGACGGGCCTGATCAGTGGAGAAGAGCAGAACCAGGAAAGCGAAGGCTAAGGCATCTACCCGCAGGGCCATGCTCAGACCCTGCCATAGGCCCTGAGTGGTGATTCTAATCCGCCACACTTGCCAAAGGACCTCTTCCCCCTGGGGATAAAAGATGGGCCACAGCACGAGAATGAGAACAGTGATGGGCCACATTCTCTGCCAGGCCCAACGCAGACGGCTCGCCGGGACCTTGCTCGACCAAAGTATCCCGTGGATTCCCAGCAGAAAGATGGCTGAGACCAGAAGGTGGCTGAAACTCAGCAACAGGATGCTGCTAAAGACTACAAAAGCGAGCTTGGTGCGTGGGTCCAGCCGATGCAGCCAGGAGGCGCGGTCTACGTACAGGTCGAAGGCAAAACTCATGTTCGTTCTCTCCCGCTTCAAGGAGCAAGGTCGCAAGGGCGCAAAGTCGCAGAGGCTCTATCACCTTGCTCCTTGTCACGCCGCAATGCCGTGTAATCTTCGTAGAACTCTTCTATTGTCAAACTGTCACCTCTTAACCCGTAGTGCCGCATCCGTCGAGCCAGGGCGGTGATGGGAGGTGGGGCCAGGAAAGCCTGTCGCAGGAGCGCCTCTTGCTGAAACACCTGTCTGGTAGGCCCGCAGGCCAAAATCTGCCCCTCGTCCAGCACCAGAACCTGGCGGGCGAACTCGGCCACCAGCTTCATGTCGTGGGTGATCAGGATGATGGTGTGGCCCTGGCGGTTGAGGTTGGTTATTTCTTCCATCAGGGTGCAGGTGCTTCGCCAGTCCAGGCCCGCCGTCGGTTCGTCCAACACCAGGATCTGGGGACGCATGGCCCACACCGCCGCCACGGTCACTTGCCGCCTGAGGCCATATCCGAGGACGGCGGGCGGGGTATCGGCCTGATCTGCGAGCCCAAACAGAGCCAGGGCCTCGGATGTGCGAGCCGCAACCTCCTCGTCCGAGAAACCCAGATTGCGCGGGCCAAAGGCTACCTCCTCCCAGACGGTGGGGGCAAAAATCTGATGGTCGGGGTTCTGAAAGAGATAGCCGACTTTCCGCGCCAACTGCCCCACCCTCTGACCGGCGGTGTCTTGTCCCAGGACGAGGACGCGGCCACGGGTGGGGCGCAGCAGGCCGTTGAAGTGCTTGGCCAAAGTGGTCTTGCCGGAGCCGTTCTGGCCGACAATGGCCAGGAAGTCGCCGGCTTCGATGCTTAGATTGACACCCGCCAAGGCCAAGGGGCCGTCGTTGTAGTGGTAACATAGGTCCTCGACCTGAATGACGGGTGAAGGGGCGGAAGGCCCCGGATTTGCGATTTTTGATTTTCGATTTTCGATTCCGGGCTGCAACTTGCTGGCCAGGGCAGAGCAAGCTTCGTCCTCGGTGATGAAGTGAAAGGATGCTCTCTGTCGCTGGTTGAAGAGGTGGGCCAGCTCGCTCATTTGGGGGACGGCCAGGCCCCAATTGTGGAGTGCTTCTACCTGAGAGAACACCTGGCGAGGCGATCCCTCGACTACTAAGCGCCCTCCCTCCATGATCGCCACCCGGTCGGCCCAGGCCATCACCGCCTCGGCATCCTGCTCCACCATGACGATGGTGGTTTCGCTTTCTCGTTTCAACTGCTCCACCACCGAGAGCACCTCGTGTCGGCCCAGGGGGTCAAGGCCAGTGACCGGCTCGTCCAACACCAGCACCTGGGGGCGCATGGCCAGCACGGTGGCGATGGCCAGCCGTTTCTTCTGGCCGCCCGAGAGTTGAAGCGGATGGCGTTTGCCTAGCCCCGACAGCCTGACCACCTCCAGAGCCCAGGCGATGCGCTCTTCCATCTCCGCTGACGACAGCCCCAGGCTTTCCAGGCCGAAGGCTACCTCGTCCTCCACGGTCATGTTGAAGAGCTGGCTCTCCGGGTCCTGGAACACGATCCCTAATTTGTGGCTCATCTGGCCGGGGCCGTGTTCTCTGGTGTCCATCCCGGCCACGACGACCTTCCCCTGGAAGGTACCTCCCATGAGGTGGGGTAGAATGCCGTTGAGGGTCAGGCAGAGGGTGGTCTTGCCTGCCCCGGTGGGACCCATGAGGGCCAGGAACTCCCCCTTCCGCACCCGCAAATCAACCCCCTTGAGCACCGGAACCGGTTCTCCGCCCGGCGTCAAGGGGGGATAGGCGTAGTGGAGATCATCCACGATGATTATACCATCCTTTGAACTTTGGATTTTGGGTTTTGAATATTGGATTATCGTTCCCTCCAAGAGCCCATCCGAGTGATGGGGGGATAGGCTCTACGCACCAGGATGAACAAGGGCACGCCTCCGATAATACCAAATAACCCTTGTAGCCCGTTCCACGGCAATTCGAAGAGGGCGGCTCCTACCCCCATCAGGATAGTCTGGACTACGAAGTAGCCGCCTGCCACGATGAGCTGGCCGATGACAGCCGCTACGACCATGATCGGCCACGATTTGCGCCAGCCGAGGTAGCCCACGACCAGCCCTTGCAAGCCGTGGATGATGAGAGTTGGTAGGATATAGAGTGGGAAACCTACGGCATCGGCTATGGCCATCCCTACGCCAGCGGCTACCATGCCGACCCAGGGGCCAAAGGCCAGGGCGGCGAAGTTAGCTGCTGCGTCGCCCAGGTGAATGTAACCCTGGGTGGGTGGGATGTATAGAATCCTTCCCCACATAGTCAAGACACAGACTATGGCAATCATAATGCCGGTGATGGCTATCGTCCTGACGTCAATTCCTCTCTCAGTCATGTGAACCTCCTTTTTGCTCTTTAACTGACATTGGGGGCTCGTAGTGACGACTTCAGTCGTTAGTGGCGGGGTAAAAGCCACTGAAGTGGCAACTACGAACCCCCATCTTCCCTACAAGGCCTACACAATCGGCTGGGCCGCAAATTCCACGTCGTGCTGCTCTTCTACCCATTTTCGCTTCTTCAGCAGGGCGGTGAGAGCCACCCCCAGCCGTTGTACCCCTTCTGGTATCTGAGCGATGGGGGGATAACTAAAGTTCAAGCGCATCTCTTCCTGTCCGCCGCCGTCAGGATAAAAGACCTCCCCTGGAACCAGGGCTACCCTTTGGCGAGCGGCTTCGGCCATCAACTGGCGGGCTTTTATGCCAGCCGGAAGCCGACACCACAGGTTGAAGCCACCCTGGGGCTCGTCCCACTCCAGGCCGGCCGGGGCGACCTCGGCCAGGGCAGCCAGCATGGCATCCCGCCGCTGGCGATAGAGGTCCCGCACCCGCTCCAGGTGCCTGTCCAACGCCCCTTGCTGGCAGAACTCGTGGACGGCTCCCTGGATCAGGGTGCTGCAATGCAAATCGGCCAATTGCTTGATCTGGCTCAGCCGTTCGATCACCGGGCGGGGTGCGGCCACCCACCCCAGCCGCAGGCCTGGGAAGAGGATCTTGGAAAAGGTACTCAGGTAGATGACATATCCGTCCTGATCCAAAGCCAACAAGGGGGAAGGATCCTGATCGGTGTAATAGAGTTCACCGTAGGGATCATCTTCGACGATGGGCACCCGGTGGCGGTGGGCCAATTCCAGCAACTGCAGGCGTCGCCTGGGGGCCATGGTGCACCCTGAGGGATTCTGAAAAGTGGGCAGGGTGTAGATCAGTTTGGGCCGATAACGAACGAGGGCATTTTCCAGGACATCCATTCGCATCCCTTCTTCATCCAGCGGCATACCCAACAGGCTGGCGCCCACCGCGCCGAAGATGTGCAGGGCTCCCAGATAAGTGGGCGCTTCTACCACCACCTCATCGCCCGTCCTTAGGAAGGCGCGGGCGATCAGGTCCAGGCCCTGCTGGGAGCCGGTGACGATGAGGATGTTTTCCGCTCGGACGGTGGCTCCGCGGCGGGCCATGCGTCGGGCAATGGTCTGGCGCAGGGGATAATAGCCCTCGACGGGACAGGGTTGGAGAAAGGTCTGGCCGGCCGCGTTCAGAACATGGGTCATGGCCTGCTGAAAATCGTCCAGGGGATAAAGCTCCGGGGCGGGGATGCCAGCGGCGAAAGAGATGACGTCGGAGCGAGTCAAGAGGGCCATCAGGTCACGCAACAGCGGGTCTCGGCTGCCTTCGGTGCGGGGCACAAAGTACTCACTCCACACCAGAGGATGGGGCGGTAGATAGGTGGGGGATTGGGGGGATGAAGATAGCGGCGGACGACAGATGGTAGTGCCTCGCCCCACGTGTCCCTCCACCAGGCCGTCGGCGGCCAGCTCGCGGTAGGCGTTAACCACGGTGGTACGGTTCACCCCCAGGGCAGCGGCCATCTTTCGTTCCGGCGGCAAGCGGCTGCCCTCGCTCAGGGTGCCATCCAAAATCATCTCCCGCAACTGGTTTCGAATCTGAAGGTAAAGGGGCGTACGGCTATCCCGCTCCAGGCGCAACATCATAGACACCTCAACTACAACCCATAATTGGACTATTCCAATACCATTATAACAGGAATTCTAACCACTGTCAAGGGCCAATTGGACGGCAATTTACACCATCCAATAAAGAATAAAAGGGCACTGCATCACACAGTACCCTTTTCGATTTGGCAGCCAGTTTAGTTGTGAGGTCTGCAGTACAGGTCTCCCACTTTTCTCTACTCGAGCCGCGTTCCTTGCACCTGCACAGCGTAGGTTACGGCCGTGCCTCCGAAGGGCAATAGATTCACCTGGAAGGGAGCAGACTCTCCTGCTGCCAGGGCGTCCTCCAGATTGGCCTGACGGAAGCCAGTCACCCGGCCGAGGGCATCGTAGGCCGTGACCAAAACTGTAACCGTCTCGGCGTCGGCCTGGCCGGTGTTTTGGATCCAGCCTTCCACGGTGAAATAGTGCCCCTCCGATTCGCCTTCTTGTTCGGTAATGGTTAGATCCAAATAGTGATTCCCCAGATAGGTCACAGGGTCTCCGCTCAGGGCGATGGCCTGATATTTGGCAAAGCTCACTGGCGGGTTGGCAAAGAGGACGGCGAAGGGAACCTTGCCTCCTTGAGGAACGATCCCCAGAGCGACGAAGGCCGATTCCGCAACCAGCATCCTGTCCTCTTCGTCGTAGAGCGAGACCTGTACCTGAACCCGTTCGAGGTCTCGGCCCGAGGTGTTTTCCACCTCCCCCAGACACCAGAGGCTGCCGGCAGGGGTCTCGTAGAAGCCCAGGCCCGTGACCACGAAGGACAGCGGAGTGGGCGTGGAGGTTGCGGGTCCCTCGGGATTGTGATCCTCGCGGGGGATGATCAGTTCCTGTCCTATTTGCAGGAGTTGGGGGTCAAGAATAGCGTTGGCCTCCTGGAGAGCCTCGACACTGATCCCGAACTGCCTGGCGATGTCAATCAAGGTATCGCCTTTTTGCACTATGTAGATCACCGGGGCGGGGGTGGTTGTCGGAGTGGAGGACGGGGCGGGAGTGGACGGCGCTGGCGTTGAGGTGGCCCTGGGGGTCACCGTAGGCAACTCCACAGCGAACGTGGACAGTGGCGTAGGAGTGGGCACCGTGATCACCTGGCCGCAGCCACACAGCAACAACGCAATTACGAATAGGAAAATGAAGAAGGCTCTCATGTTCGCTACTCCAACACAGGGGATTTGAGATGCCCTCAATTATACCAGATAGAAGTCAAATCGGCAAAAACCGGCCTTGTCAGATAAGGGAAATTGTGTTACACTTTGGTATGCTCAGCGCACATGAAAAGCGTGAAAAGGCGACTCGTGCACATACGCTGACTGGATGGCGTAAAACGTGAAACGTAAAACGTGAAGACAAAGGTGGGAGGAGAATTATGAAAGAGCAATTTGTCAGCAATCTCAAAGAAGGCGACAAGGTGCTGAGTTTCTTCCTGGTGAAGCACAAGCAGTTGGAGTATTTCCGCGACCGAACGAAGGGACAGTTTTTGACCCTGGCCTTGAGTGACAAGACGGGCCAGGTGCTGGCCCGCGTCTGGGAGAGGGCGCCGGGGCTGGCCGAGACTTTCCAGGAGGGCGACGTGGTCAAGGTGCTGAGCGAGGTGGAGGAGTATCTTGGCCGGCTGCAGGTCATCGTGGACAAACTGCGCCCGGCTACAGAGGACGAGTACGAATTGGAGGACTTCTTGCCCCACACCGAGCGGGATATCGCAGAGATGCTGACCATAGTCCGCGAGACCATCGCCTCGGTCGAAAACCCCTATCTGCGCACCCTGCTGGACAAGTTCTTCGCCGACGAAGAGTTCGTGGCCGCTTTCTCCCGGGCGCCGGCGGCCCGCCGCATCCACCACGCTTACCTGGGCGGCCTGCTGGAGCATACCGTCGAGGTCATTGCCCTCTGCCAGACGGTGCTGACCCTCTATCCCCAGATCCACCGTGATTTACTGATCACAGGGGCCCTCCTGCACGACGTGGGCAAGACTAAAGAGTTCACCTACCAGCGCGACATTGATTACAGCGACGAAGGCCGCCTCCTGGGCCACGTGGTGCTCAGCGACCGAATGATAGCCGAGCGTCTCGCCGAAATCCCCGACTTCCCGCCGGAGCTAGCCTTGCGCCTGCGCCACCTGGTGGTCAGCCACCATGGCCGCTACGAGTGGGGCTCGCCCCGCCGGCCCAAGACCCTGGAGGCCTGTGCCCTCCACTACGTCGAGAACCTGGACGCCCAGGTGAACCGTTTCGCCCAGATCATCGCCGCTCGACGGGATAAAACCAGGCCCTGGACCGAGTACGACACCCTGCTGGGAAGGTATCTCTACGCCGGTCGGGAGGAAGAGTTAGCGGTAGAAGAGGCTGGGCCTTTGGAGTGAGCAGAGGAGCAGCGGAGCAGGGGAGCAGGGGAGCAGAGGAGCAGGGGAGGTTCCTCGACGACCAGCGCCCAGCGCTGAAGCACTGGGCTGAGAGAGCAAGGCCTCCTTCGGGGGCTAAATTCCAGCCCACAGGGCTTTGTTCTTTCAGCCCGACGACTTTAGCGTCGGGCAGCCGCTGCACCTGATTGCAGCTAAGGAAAATGATGAATCCCAAATACCAACAAATCCTCGAATTACCCAAGATATGGGAACGCCTGGCGGAGCACACTTCCTTCTCCGCTGGCCGAGAGCTGGCCTTGAGCCTGCAGCCCTCCTCTGATTTCGACGAGGTGACCAGGCGACAGGGAGAAACCAGTGAGGCCAGAGCCCTCCTTGATGTCAAAGCTGATGTCTCCCTGGGCGGGGCACGGGACGTGCGCCCTCTGGTGGACAGGGCGGAGCACGGCGCTGTTCTGATGCCCAGCGAGCTCCTGGACGTCCACAGCACCCTGGTCAGCGGGCGAACGCTGCGCCGGGCCATCACCCGCCTGCGGAATCAGTTCCCCCTCTTGGCCAGCACTGCCGAAAGGATCGAGGAGTGCCCTGGCGTCGTCGCCGAGATCGCTCGTTGCATCAACGACCGGGCCGAGGTGGTGGATGGGGCCAGTCAGAACCTGGCCCGCATCCGCCGTGAGCTGAGGGAAGCCCACCAGCGGCTTATGGCCAGGTTGGAAAGGATTGTGTCCTCTGCCTCCAATGCTGCCTTTCTCCAGGAGTCTTTCGTCACCCAGCGGAGCGGGCGCTACGTCATCCCTCTCAAAGCCGATTTCAAGGGCCGTATCCCCGGCATCGTCCACGACCAATCGGCCAGCGGGGCCACCCTGTTCATCGAGCCCCTCTCCACCGTCGAGCTCAACAACAGCTTACGAGAGCTGCAACTCGAGGAGGAGCGGGAGGTACAGCGCATCCTGGCCGGGCTCTCCAACCTGGTGGCCGAGGAAGGCGAGTACATCAGGCGCACCGTCGAAGCCCTGGCCGAGCTCGACCTGGCCTTCGCCAAGGCCAGGTACGCGGAGGAGATCGAGGGAGTAGAGCCCCAGTTGGTGACCTTCAGAAAAATGGGCGACCGTTTGCACCCCGGATCCAGCATCCAACTGATCAAAGCTCGCCACCCGCTGATTGATCCAGCCAAGGTGGTGCCCATTGATGTCCACCTGGACGATGAGTATTTCATCGTGGTCATCACCGGCCCTAACACCGGCGGCAAAACCGTTTCCCTTAAGACGGTTGGTCTCCTGTCCTTGATGGCCCAGTGTGGCCTGGCTATCCCCGCTGATGAGGGCTCCATCCTGTCCGTTTTCAGCAACATCTATGCCGACATCGGCGACGAGCAGTCCATCGAGCAGAGCCTGTCCACCTTCTCCGCCCACATAACCAACGTGATTAGCATCCTGGGCCAGGCCGACGAACATTCCCTCGTTCTGCTGGACGACCTGGGAGCGGGCACCGACCCCGCCGAGGGCTCGGCCATAGCCAGGGCCTTGCTCTCTCACTTACTACGACGGAGGATCACGGCTTTCATCTCCACCCATTACCCGGAGTTGAAGGTCTACGCCCACACCACGCCGGGGGTGGAAAACGCCTGCGTGGAGTTCGACCTGGAGACCCTGTCCCCCACCTACGAGCTGAGCATCGGCTTGCCGGGCCGTAGCAACGCCTTCGCCATCGCCCACCGCCTGGGCCTCTCGCCGCAGATCGTGAGCGAAGCGGAGAGCATGATCTCGCCTGAGAGCCTGGAGACAGAGAGTTTACTGGCCGAGATCAAGCAAGCTCACCAGGAGACCCTGGCCTCTCAAGAGGCAGCAGAGGCCACCCGGCGTCGGGCGGAGGATCTGGAGAGAGAGCTGCGTCAGGAGTGGGCCGACATCGAGCGAACGAGGCGGGAGATATTGAGCG
>VGOG01000006.1 GCA_016875995.1 Chloroflexota bacterium | reverse complement strand
TCGCCGACAAGAGGCGTGGCCTCAACGTCCTGACCGTTGCTGTCGCCGTGTTGGTGGTCATCGCTGCGGCCATCGTCCTGATCAAGCCGGTGATACCCCACCCCTGGACAGGTGAGGAGACGGACTTCGGCCTGTGGGCCTGGCTGTTCCTGATCGGGGGCGCGGCGGTCATCGCCGGACGCTTCTTGCTGGAGCGGGCAAGCGTGGAACTGGCTGCGGTGAACATCTGGGGCACACTGGGCATCATCCTGGGCATCGGCTTCGCCTCCATCGCCGACATCTGGATCAACGGCTACACCTTCTTCGTGGCCATGGTGGGCGAGTTCGCCCCGGCCGCTGGCTCCAACATCCTCAACGCCATGATCCTGACGCCCATCTTGCTAGCCGCCTATCAGGCCGTGCAGGTGCGGGCCGGCCGCTAGACTCATCTGAAGCAGAGCGGGCTCCCATGCCCGCGTTTCGGCGGCATGGGAGCCGCCTCTGCTGGAGGACCGGAGGAAAGAGATGCTGATCGCCTGGAAGTACCGTGAGCGGGATACCATCATCCAGCGGCTTGATCCCAGGGCGCGGATCATCTTCATGTTAGCCATGCTGTTCTCCGTCATCCAGTTCTGGGACCTGCGCATCACCCTGGGGTTCCTGGCCCTGGCCCTGGCTCAGTACTTCCTGGCCAGGCTGACCTGGCGCGACACCCGGCGGGCCTGGCTGCTCATCAGCATCCTCATCGTGTTCATGACCATCCTGACGTTTCTAACCGGGAGAGGTGGGGTGGCAACGGCCTACTTAGAAGAGCACGTGCTCACCCGCTTCGGGCCTCTCTCCCTCCCCATCGTCGGATGGTCGCTCACCGTAGATATCTCTGTGGAGAAGACCATCTTCGCCATCACCCAGATGGCGCGCATGTACGCCATCACTTCCCTGGCCATCGCCGTGCCCTACACCATTGATCCCAGCCTGTACGGGGTGACCTTCCGTGGCCTGGGCTTGCCCGATAAGTTCGCCTACGCCATGGACCTGGCCTTCCGCTTCGTCCCCACCCTGGGGCGCGACTTCAGCATCACCCTGGACTCGCAGCGGGCACGGGGCTACGAGGTGGAGAAGCTGGAGGGTGGCATCGTCGCCCAGATCCGCAAGCTGGCTCCTCTCATCGTGCCGGTGACCATCAACGCCATCGTCGGCGCGGAAGACATCATAGACGCCATGGACCTGCGCTGCTTTGGGGTGGAAAAGCGCACCTGGCTGCAGAAACTGAAGTACGAGCGGGCCGACCGTGCACTCGTCGTCTTCAGTGTTTTCCTGTTCGTGGGATCCACCGCCGTGCGGGTGGCCCTCCCATCCCTGGGCCGCGTGTGGGTCCCTTATTTCGTGCTGGCCTGGGCAGGGTTTTAGACACACCCAATACCTAACTGGACACTGGCGTTTTTGGCTCGTAGTAACGACTTCAGTCGTTGGTGGCGGGGCAAAAGCCACTGAAGTGGCAACTACGAACCCACATCTTGGGGACAATCGAGCAGATTCCCCAAGATATGGTAGGGTCAAAAATTCGCCAGACTCCAGACCTAATATTCAATGAGTGTGTTCAAAATCGGTTGTAGGGGCGGGTCTTGCACCCGCCCAGGGCCTGCACCCGCCCAGGGCTTGCACCCGCCCAGGGCTTGCACCCGCCCAGGGCACCCGCAAGGGGTGTCCCTACTCATATCCAATACCAGCAAATACCGCCAGAGCCCTCAGACTGTGAGAGGGCTCTTTTGTTGGTTCACTTGACAATTAGCGAATATGCTGTATCATCAAAGATAGACGATGAGCATCGGTAGGTGCTGAAAGTGTTCAAGAGAGCAATAAAAGTAGCTTTAGGAGTCCTCCTCCTTTTAGCCTTACTTCAAACTAGTTCTATCCCCCCTTATCGGGTCTTTGACTATGGGGTGGGCGCGGTAGTAGCTGGCCATCAGTTCAGCTTTGCCAGGTGGGAGGTTGGAGCGGTCGCCCGCAAACTCGACCAGATGTTGACCAGCACAGTGGGGCAGTTGAGCGAGGAGGAGAAGAAGGCCATCGTCCTCGATTACCTCTCCCTGATCCAGCGGATCGGTGAATTGGAACAAAGTATCCAGCAGGCCTACAGCACTGAGGAGAATCCAGCCGCCGCCACGCTGCCCTTGCGCCAGGAACTGGAGGAGTTGAGACAGCGTCAGGCGGAACAGCAAGGGCTGGTGGAGGCTATCCTGGAGGAGCAGATCAGCCGGGTTCTGCTCTCTCAAGATTTGGATACTCTCAGGATCGTCTGGCCTCCGGTCAAATTCCAGTTTGAGAGATTGCCTCTCTACCTGGTGATCTCACTCCGCCAGGAGATATTCGTGAGGAAAGGGATCTATCTCGAGCACGGCCTGGGCTTAGACACGCGAGAGGCTATCGAGGAGGAGATTGACGAGACTTTCGACGTATCGTCGCTGACCGTGGGCGTCGGTGGGCTATCGGCCTACCCGGCCATGATACTGGAAGCGGCCTCCCTGGATTTTATCGTCAAGACCGCCGCCCACGAGTGGGTTCACGGGTACTTGTTCTTCAGACCGCTAGGCTGGCACTACGACGCCAGCCCTCAGATGAGAACCATCAACGAGACGGTGGCTTCGATTGTGGGTGACGAGGTGGGCGACCTGGTCATTCGTCGTTTCTATCCTGAGCTGGCTCCTCCTCCCCCCTCTTTCCCCCCCACTGGGGGGAATGAAGGGGGGTACCCCCCCAGTGGGGGGGAGGGTGAAGTGCCGCCTCCGCCGGAGCCCGTAGAATCCGAGTTCAACCGCGAGATGAGGCACATCCGATTGACCATTGACGAAATGCTGGCCCAGGGCGATGTGGAGGGGGCTGAGGAATACATGGAGGAGCGGCGTCGTTTCCTGGTGGCCCAGGGCTATTACATTAGAAAACTAAACCAGGCCTACTTCGCCTTTTATGGCTCCTACGCCACCAGTCCTATTTCCGTGGACCCGATCGGGGAGGCACTGCAGAGGCTGCGGCGAGAGAGCGCCTCCCTCAGGGAGTTCGTTGACACGGTGGCTGTCATAACCAGTCACGAAGACCTGTGGCGAATTCTGGGTGAGGGGGAGAACACGCTTGCCCTACTTTTCGGATAGGCTCTAGTGGGTTTGCACAGCGAAGGCCATCCGTTCAATCCGTTCCCAAATCCGTTGACAGTTCCGCACAACAAAAAGCCACCAGGGGGGAACCCCTGGTGGCTTTTGCGGCTGCGATGGCAAGGCTACTTCAGCGGGAAGTTGACCACGTTGACCGTGCAAGGCCAGATAGCAGCCATATCCTTTACTGTGGTTCCGATCACCACATCGAGATCGTCGCCCCAATTGAAGTCGCCGGGATCGAAGAGATCCTTGCCGACGTTGAACTTGTACCGGCCATACTCGTCGGTCGTGGCGGATCCCAGGAACTTTGTTTTGCCATCGGTGAAGAGGTGCACCTTCTGCCCCTGCAGCAACGGCTCGCCACAATCCCATTGACCGTTACTGTTGAGGTCAAACCAGACCACGCCCCGTACCTCAGCGTAGCAATTTAAGATAGGGCTGAACTCCCTCTTTTCGTTGCAGGTGGCAAGCAGGAACGTGTGCTTATTGGACTCGCTATCGTAACCGTCCTGCTCAATGGTGACAGTGATCTCCACCTCCTTGGGCAGGCCCTTGAGCTCATAGTAGCCCTGGGCATTCGTAGTGGTCTTCTCGACCCCGTCGTCGTCGGTGCCGGGGTGCGGGTCCCACGTGGCGGTAACGGTAGCGCCTGCGATCGGAGGGCCGCTATTCTCAGGTGTGACGTACTGCTTAACCGTGCCGGTGATGGTATTGGTGTTGCAGATCAGGGAGAAGTCGAGCACCTTGTCCTCGCCGCAGTGCAGACACACATCTGGGACGATGGAGCTCAAGTAGCCGTTCTTCGACGCTGTAACCGTGTAGCAGGTCCCAGGCTCAGGCTCGAGGGTTCCAAAGGTGACGATGCCCTTGATTTCGTACATGCCTCCACGACCGGTCGTACCTGTAGCATCCACATACGTTCCGGTCGCTGCGATGTACTTGCCGCCTGGAACAGTCACCGTGACTCCCTGGAGGGGTAGATACGTGTTATCGTCTATGACCTGACCCAACAGGTCGGCGTCGCAGTGCTTATCCCCTGTTGAGTACGGGATGCCTTCGTAGATGCTGGTGACATCACCGCCGAAGGGGAGGCCCTTCGCTACCACTATCACGGAAGGCATGAAGGGCAAGTTGTCGGCGTGGCCATCGTTGTCTTTGTCACAGAGTTGCTCTACCTCTGTGACGATCACCTTGGCTGAGCCAACGTAGCCGGGGTACAGGCAGCCGACGTTGTTAAGGTCAATCAGCTTGACGTGCTTTGGATGGAGCCAGGATACAGGGAGCTCACAAACATTCCGCCCAGTCTCGTCTTTAAACCAGATCATGGTCTTGATCTTGTTGCAATTGGAGTTGTTGCGGATGGCAATCAACGAGGTCCACGGGGTGTACAGGTTACCAGCGTCTTTGGTCACGAAGGGAAGGGCGATCTCGCTTACCCACTCCTTCTGGGAGTATGGATGGGCGTTGTAGCTTCCCCCTTGAGCGTCCAGCTCCGGTGTGCGAGGGTCATCTGGCTTCTTCAGGTCTACCACGGCGAAGATGGGCTGGCCAGGCACTTTACCACCTGGGTAGCTTACTTGCTCGTGCGATTGGATCTCGGCTGCCCCTACGTAGTCGAAGCCGAGGTTATTGACTATGGGCAGATAGAATGTGGCAGAACCTCCGGGGCAGATCCAGTCAGCGAGGAAGAGGATCTCGTCGCCGCTGTTGTCCATGAAGTCTACGGTCACGAAGGTGTTTTGGCCAGTGCGGCTCAGGTTCTGCACCTGGATGCTGGCATCCCAGCCGCTCCACTCGCGGAAGATGAGGTCGGCGTAGACGAGCCTGTCCTCGATTTCTACTCCATCTCTGAGCTCCTTTTTGGGCCGAGCGCGATGGGTCAGCAGCGTACCCCGATCCACGCCGACGCAAGGTTCGTCGAAGCTCGTTTGGTCAATGATGATGCGCAGGGGCATCTTAGCCGCGATGTGGGCCGATCCCAGCCAATTACATGGAATCTGACCTACATTACACGGCACCTTCAGCCGTACGGCCTCACCTGGGGCTAACTGCTCGACGTGGTACTTATAGACGATTCTACAGCTTCCTTGCTCCATGTAGTTTATCCACACCGAGGTACACATCTCGCCCGAGTTCTGGATGGTCATCTCCGTGTCCAGTCCGTTGTAGCCCTTCATGATGTAGGGAGCATAGTACTCGTACGGGTGATCCTCCCCCTCCATCTCCTCGGAGATGCCGGTATAGGTGCTGGAGACAAAGGTGCCGTAGTCATTGGGACCGTAGCGGGTCACCGTAACAGCTAATTTCTCTCCTTCGGCTGGCCCCCATGTCATCGGGACAGGCGGGCTCTTTGTAATGTCCATGCCCGTGCCAAACTTCAGCTCTTTCAACCATTCTCTCCACATGTTGGTATTACCCTCGGTCAAGGCTGAAGTCGCGCATGCTTCCTGGAACGCCTCCGCTTTGACCGAGTAGATGATGCCCGACTTGATTTTATCGTTGATGAGCTGGGATCTCAGGGTCCAGACAGCATTTCCGCGAATCAACTGGCAGTAGTGGACGATAATCCCTGGATCGTTGGTAGGACAAAGTCCAGAGTATTCTCCCCACCCTAAGAAGATCGCCCCGGTGTCCACATCATGGCTCACATTCTGCACATGAATCCAGGTCTCCCAGCGACCAGTTCCCAGCACGTCTCCTACATCTATGCGAGGAATCTGGATCTTCACTCCGGGCGTCGGGTCGGCTGCCACTGTGCCGACGGTCATCAATCCTACTACCACTCCCAGCACCAATGTTCCCAATGCCAGGCCCAATATCGTCCAAAACTTCTTCTTCATTTTCGAGCCTCCTTTTTGATTTTTGAGCTAGTTTGTTGGATGTTGGACGTTGGAAGTTGGATATCCAACCTCTAACCTCTAACCTCCAATCTGGCGTATCAAGCGAGTAAGTTACAGCGATTCTAAGCGGAGGGCGCCAGGTCGCCCTTGATGATCCCCGCGCTTGGGGCAAAGTCGCCCTTGATGATCCCCGCACTTGGGGCGAAGTCGCCCTTGATGATCCCCGCGCTTGGGGCAAAGTCGCCCTTGATGATCCCCGCACTTGGGGCAAAGTCGCCCTTGATGATCCCCGCGCTTGGGGCGAAGTCGCCCTTGATGATCCCCGCGCTTGGGGCGAAGTCGCCCTTGATGATCCCCGCGCTTGGGGCGAAGTCGCCCTTGATGATCCCCGCGTTTTCGGGAGCGAGATCACCTTTGATTATCCCGACGTTCTTGAACGATGCCAGGCTCTCGGCCATATTGAGGCTTAGCAAGAGGCCGAGGATCAGCGCCAGACTGAAGATGCACCACAGAGTTCTTTTCATTTTCATTTTCATTGCCTCCTTTTTTGTGAATGGCCTGGACTTGGCACCTCTCTGATCTCAGGCGATGTATTTCCTTTTGTTCCAGGAGATGCCAAACCCGTTACACTGTTCACGGATAAAACTAACCAGATTCTCCATACCCATGAAGTAATTCTTCTGCCCTGTTTGGACGTTTTCGACACTGCCGCGCCACTCAGGATTTTCGTCCTCCATCTCCCGCGGCTCTTCCCAGATGCGGATGAAGAAGGACACATACCTTCGTTGCTGAAGCGACATACTTTCTCTCCTTTCTACAGCAAATAAAAAACTGCTGTTAACTTTCAACAGCAGTATACCAAATAGGCGTCAATTTTCCGTTAGCGCAGCGTCAGTAAAACGTCAAGATCGCTTAAGGATCCGTCAGAGTTTTCCGGGTTTTTGTGAGGGGGGAAAGATTTGAGGATTATGAGGAGGCAATCAAAGCTGATGGTACGCTGTTTTGGCTCTTTCGAGTCTCTCGGGGGCTCCTGTTCTTTCGAAGATTTCGATGGCCTGGGAGAGGCATTGCTGGGCCCGGGCTACCTCTCCCCTGTCTCTCAACACCAGTCCAAATTCGTAGTAGCTCTTGCCGAGCTCATGTTCGTTTCCCAGGGCCTTCAATATATCTATGCTCTTTGAGAAATGACTTTCTCCTTCTTCCCACTGCTGCTGCCCCAGGGCCTTGACTTTTCCCAGCACCCGGTGCGCCACTCCTTCGAACACCGTGTCGCCAGTCTTGAGGGCCATTTCCAGAGAAGCCTGGCCGAACTCCAGGGCTTCTGTTACTTCGCCCAGGGCCAGGCGAATCTCGGCCATGATCCTGTAGGCTTCGGGCAAAAGCCATTCGCACTTGATGTTCCCACAAATACTCACCGCTTCTTCCAGGTGATCAATGGCCTGAGAGTGATCTTCTCTGTGGGAGAGAATCAGCCCCAGATTGGTGTGGGATATGGCCAGGCCATAGATGTCCCCTATTTCTTTCTCCAGTTCGAAGCTTTGGCGATGGTATTCAAAAGCCTGGTCGTAGTGGCCCTGACGCTCATAGACCACCCCAAGGTTGTTGTAAAGAACGGCGATGCCGTGCGTGTCCTCATTTTCGATTCTTATGGCCAGGCTCTTCTCGAAATGCTCGGTGGCGCGGGGATAGTCGTTCCAATTAAGGTAAATAGATCCCAGGTTATTATATATCCTGGCCCTCTCCTTTCGGCTGGCCACGTTATCAGGCAGGGTCTCTAACATATCCAGGCTTCGTTGGCAGAGTCTGATGGCCTCCTCATATTGACCCTGACGAATATTCAAAAACGCCATGCCACTATCCAGCCTGACCATCTCTAGTGAGGGGCCATCGGATTCAAGGATCCTCCGGCCAGTTCTAAAATGCTCCAGGGCCAGATCACGCCCCCCGTTCCTCTCATATACCCTGCCTATTTTACGATGAATCTCGGCCACCCGTCTTTTGTCCAACCCTTCACCTGCGCTGTCCAGCACCGATTTGTAGCTTTCTATGGCTTTCTGATGTTTTCCTACCAGGGCGTAAACATCGCCCAGGCCTTCGTAGATGGTGGCCAGCTCCTCCTCGCTCTCCGCGAGTTCTATCGCTCGCTGATAATAAACGATGGCCTCCTCATTGGCATAGAGTTCTCTGGCCCTGTCACCAGCCTTGATAGAATATCTCAGAGCTTTCTCCCTATCCCCTCCCGCTACGAAGTGATAGGCCAATTGGCTGACCCCCTCGTCGAGGCGATGGCGATATTCTATCTCCAAGGCTTCGCCCACTCGCCGATGCACTTGCTGCCGCCTGGCTCCGCTCATTTGCTGATAGGCCACTTCCCTGATCTTGTCGTGGTTGAAGTCATAGCTGCTGCCCTCCATGCCCACTTCGACCTCTTTGATCAACTGGGCACGCAGCAACCTGTCGAAGGCATCAAGGATCTCGTCCTCGCTTTTGTCGCAGGTCCTCTTGATGGTGTCAAAGTAGAACTGCTGGCGAAAAACCGCGGCTGTCTCCAGTACCTGGCGACTTGTCTCGTCCAAACGATTGAGGCGGACTTGGATGACGTCGCGCACACTGGGGGGAATCGGTACCTGGGCGTAATTGGTGGCGAAATCCTTGAGGTCTGTGCTCCAGCCATGCTCGTCTCGATATAGAATGCCTTGCTCGAAGAGGGAGCGAATGACCTCGAAGATAAAGAAGGGGTTGCCCTCCGTCTCTTGATATAGTCGGCGACTGAATCTCTCGCCCCCGCTTTCCATTCCCGCCATCTCTCTGATCAGGGTGATCACCTCTTCCAGGGTGAGGCGACGCAGGGTGATCCGCGAAAGAAGCCCGTCTTGATTGAGGCTGCGCATGGTATTTGTCAGCAAATCATTCAAATCTTCAGCGCGATAAGCCCCTATGAGCAGTATCCTCTCCCTGGTGACGTGACGAGCCAGGTATTGCAAAAGGGTGAGGGTGGCTTGATCGGCCCAGTGGAGGTCGTCAATAAAGAGCGTCAGCGGCCGTTGGCGTGAGAGAGCAACTAAAAACTGAGCAACTCCCTCAAAGAGGCGGCTGCGTTCCGTATCGGTGTTCAGGGGAACGCTGTTGGGGAGGTCTGGCAGGGCCTCACCCAGTTCGGGGACCAGCTTGCTTACTTCCCTTAGCCACAGGCTGGATATCTGAAGCCTGTTCATATTTACTGTTGGCAGAAGACCCCGCAGGGCCTCGACCACAGGCTGATAGGGCAACGCCATCTCGGACTCGTAGCACCGACCTATCAGCAGGTGAAAATCGGGTTCTGCTCGATCGAGCAACTCCTGTACCAACCGGGTCTTGCCAACGCCGACCTCACCATCAACGATGACCAGTTGCCCCTTTCCCTGGCTGGCGGCCTCCAGATGGCGGGTCAATTGGGCGTATTCCTTGTCTCTACCGACGAGGCTGGAGCTCAAATACTCTGGCTTCGGCCAGGGGCGAAGCGGTGATGGACGAAGTGGCCATTGGAGTTCAACGCCTGGTTCTCTCCTCGGTGCCTCCATCTCCCTGGCCGGGGGTTCCACCAATTCCTGGCGGAGTATCTGCTCATAGAGGGTCGTGGTCTCGGCCAGGGGAGGGACGCCTAATTCCCGTTCTGTGACCTCCTGGCATATTTCGTACTGGCGCAGGGCAGCGCTGCGATTGCCAGCCGCGTAGTACAGGCGCATCAGTTGGCGGTGGATGTTTTCCTGAAGGCTATCGCGGCCGAGTATCTTAATAGCGTAGGCGATGGCTCTCTCGTATTCGCCCTGCCTGCCACAATAATTGCTTAGTTCGGTAAGGGCCTCCAGGTGTCTTCTCTGTAACCTCTCCCGCTCGAAAAAGGCCCAGTCCTCGAATTCGAAGCTATCTCTGACGATGAAACCCTCGAGGAAATCGCCCCGGTACAGCTCCACCGCCTTGCTCCAGTTGTCCATCCTGGCTCGTTCACTCTCGGCTTTTTGGTCTAGCAGCTTCTCGAACTGCTCGACGTCCAGCCAGCAATCGGCCTCAGGGTTAAAGCAGAGGGTATTGCTTTCGGCCAGGATGTATTCTTCGGCGGGCTCGTTGCCTGGTGTCAGGTCGCGACGCAACTCGTAGAGGGTGTTGCGCAGGCTACCTTTGGCCTGACGTTCGCTGGTCTCTCCCCAGAACAGGGTGGCCAGCTTCTCTCGGGAATGGGCCTGGCGATTGCAGATCAGGTAGTAGAATAGAGCCTGGGCTTTCTGGGAAGTAATAGAGAGCGGAACATCGTCACGGATGGTGACAGGAGAACCAAAGAGGTACACTTTCAAAGCCGGCATCACTGCCCTCCTCAGGCCGGCGAAGGTTAAGAACAAGGCGGTAAGGGGTTATAGTTCACACCTTGCCATTGCAACTCAATCAATAATCTAAGGTTTCCTACTATTAAAACGTAAAAAGGCCGTTTTAGATACGGCCTGATTCTTAAAATTTTGCACCCAATTTCAAATCTATTCTCTCACCAGCTTTAACTCGCCGCCGCAGTTGGGGCACTTGTACAGGGGCGTCTTGACGCTGAATTCGCTGCCACAGTAGGCGCAGCGGCGCACGACCTTTCTCTCCACCAGGCCAGGGAAAACGTAGAGGTCCTTACCAGCCCGGCGCTCCCTGCGGCATTCGCCTCTCCGCTCCAGCACGCCGAGGGCCCGCTGAGCGGCCTCGGTGGGCACATTGAGCTCGGCCACGATCTGGGCCAGGCTGACCTCGGCGCTACCGCCAGCCCGGGCCAGGCCTACGATGCTGTCGGCCAGGCGGTCAGGCTCTAACTGCTGCTCCCGTCGCCAGGTGAGGGCACTCCAGGCGGCCAGGCCGCCGCCAATGGCGAGCAGGATCAGCGACAGCGGCAACCGCCCCGGCTCACGGGTGGCTGCGCACAGGAAAATGAGCCCCAGGACCAAAAGAATCACTGCCATGACAAAAGCGGCGATCAAAATCGTTCGTTTCATGATCATCCCCTCCATTTCCTGGTCGCCTCGGTCAGGGCCTGGCCGAGGTGGTTGAACATGTTGTTGATGGCCTCGTCGCTCAGGTCGCGCTGAATAACGGGCCGCGCTGCTTCCAGAAACTCTGCGGGGTGAGCACACAACCGGGCATCGTCATGCATCTTAGCTCTCAAGCCATCCCATTGGTTGTGAAAGGCGATCACCGCATCGGGCAATCGCACCTGGAGCCGCGGGAGGAATTCGCCGTGCATGCGCTGCTCCCCGATCAGCCCCTCGACGCTGGTCTGGAAGCTGCCCAGCCCCTTGCCGACGCTATCCAAAAGGGCGATGAGCCCTCCCACCGTCCCCAGCCCCTCCTGATAGGTATCGGTCTTGATGTTGAGCTCGATCATGGCTTCCAGGCCGGGCCTCAGATCACCAGGGCAAGGGACACGCTCTTTCAGGTTGTCCAGGACGTGACGAACCGCCCGCTTCACCGCCAGAGCCTCTCGCTGCACGTCGTCGTCCAGGCAGGTCAGCTCTCTCTTCAGCTCAGCGGCCTTGAGGCTAAGCTCCCGCCACTGACCCTGCAAGGCCTCCTGTTCGATCTGGAACTCCTGCTGGCGGGTCTGCCACTCCTCGCGCACCTCTTTCAGGTCTCGGGCCAGGATCTCCAGTTGGCCGAGGATGCGGTGTCGCTGGCGATCCAGCCCGGCGATGGAGATGAAACGGGTGATGAAGCCCAGACCTCGGGAGCGTTGGGAAATCTCCGCGTTGAGCTGGGCCAGCTTCGTCTCCAATGCATCCCGTTGGGCCTTGTATCGCTCCTCGCGCTCATTCAAGCGGGGGTTGAGCTGGCGCAGGGCCTTGACCTGTTCTTGGGCCTGAGCCAGTACAGTGTCGGCCTCCGCCTGGGTCTGGGGGATCAGTTCTTCCCGCAGTTCCGTCCTGCGCCTGGCCAGGAAGCGACGCTCCTCGACGGCCCGCTCGTCAATCAGGGATCGCAGCTCTGGGCCAAGGTTATCAAGTTTATCGAGCAGTGTCTCAGTCAGGCGGGCCAGTTGGGCGTCGTGGTCGGCCTTGAACTCCACGAAGGCGCTGTTGAAGCCCACCTGGATCTCCTCCACCTCGCGCCCTACGGCGTTGATCTTGCGCCGGTTTTCCAAGAGAAAATCGTTGAGTTGTTCCAAAGAGACGGTTCGGGGCATGTACAACCTCCGTGTTGCGTATTCCGTATTGCGTATTTCGTATTGCGTATTCCGTTTGAGCCTTACGCAATACGCACTACGCAATACGCTATCCCATCCCCACCCCTTTGACCCTTCCCAGGTACCGCCTTTTCCAGTTCCAGGTCAGTCGCTCCCAAACCGAGGTCCTGGCCATGTAGGGAGCTATCTCGGCGAAGGTGCCCTGCTCATCCCAGTAGAGGGGGCAGGCCCCGCAGCAGAGGTGGGCCAGCTCGCACTCCTGGCAACCGGGGGGCAGAAATTCCTTGTTTCTCCAGTAGCGAGCCGTCCGCCGATTCCAGAGGGTGGCGAAATCCTCGGTGAGCAGGTTGCCGATGCCCTCCTCGAAGCTGGAGCAGGGCAACACTGCCCCGTCGGGGGCGATGGACAGCAGGCCATCGGCCGCCGAGCACGACTGCGAGCCCAGACCGTGCTGGGCGGGGTTGAACAGGCAGTAGGGCACGGGCGAGTACCAGACGAAGCGCATCCCCCGCTCTTCCGCCCTGGCTTTGAGGGACAGCGCCAGGTCGCCGATGGCCCGATAATTGACGTCGGGCACGCCTACCGCCCCGCCGGTGCGGATGACCATGTTCATGGAGAGGTACTCCATGCCCATCTCGGCCAGGAAGTCAATGAGGGCGGGCAGGGCCTGCTGGTTCTGGTGGTTGATGGTGGTGTTGGTGTGGGTGTGGATGCCCGCCGCCCGCAGGTTGCGCACTCCCTGCACCGTGCGCTCGAAGGCTCCCGGGTGGGCCACCACTTCATCGTGGACGATGGCCTCTCCCGCCTCCAGGCTGATCTGGGCCGAGTCCAGCCCCGCCTCGGTCAATCTGGCCACGTAACTGGCATCGGCGCACCTGATGCCGTTGCTGATCAGATTGACCCTCATTCCCAGTCCCTTGGCGTGGGCGATCAGCTCTGGCAGGTCGTCGCGGAGGGTGGGCTCGCCGCCGGTGAAAGAGACGGTGGGTACCCTGGCCTGGTGCACGATCTTATCCAGCACCAGCCTGACCTGGTCGGTGGCCATCTCTGGCACCTGGCGGCCTCGGTCGGGGGAGCTGGCGTAGCAGAAGAAACAGCGGTTCTGGCAACGGTAGGTGAGGGCGATCTCGGACAGGACGGGGTATTTCCTCTCGTGGCTGCCGAAGGGAGTGATCTTCACCGCTGGAGCGCAACCGACCTTATCCTGGAGCAGGAGCGAGAGGCTCTGGAGCAGCTTCTCCATGTCTTCCTCGATGCGCTCCGGGGGCACGTCGTAGCGGTCGGCCAGTTCGGCTACGATGGCCTCGACGTCCAGCGGCTGGCGGTCGTAGAGGGCCTTGAGCATCACCGTGGCCGTGGCGTTCAGGTGGTGCACCCGGTTGGGCCGCAGGATGAGCAGATTGTCCTCCGGACGGACAAATATGTAGTCACGGGTGCTTTCTATGAAACTGCTGGCGAACTGATGCAGTCTATCGTTCATGATTATCAGTATCTTGGCTGCGACGGTGCCACCCTCCGATTTACAGCGCTATCATACTACAGATTGAGACGTTCGTCAAGCTGAGTTTGACAAATCGGCAAACTACGCTATAATAAACTTAACAACTGACATTTCAAGACCTTCGGGGCAGGGTGAGGTTCTCAGCGCAGTGCGGAGCCAATTCCCGATCGGCGGTATGGAACTAGCGACTAGCTGGTTCCGAGCCCGCGAGCCGCAAGGCTGATCTGGTGAGAGGCCAGAGCCGACGGTATAGTCCGGATGGGAGAGGGTCAGCGAGATAGCGGCAGGCTGGTAAGCCTTGCCCGAAATCGTATGAATACGCCCCGAGGGCCAACAGGTCTTCGGGGTTGTTTTTTCGGGGGTGGAACGATGGAGGCTCAACTTTCCAGGGAAATAGAAACCGGGGTACAACTGGCACGGGCAGGAGGGAGATCGAGGCTGGCGAACCGACTTTCCATCCCCGCCGGTAAGCGGGCGGAGTATCTGCTCGTCCCCCTGGCCTTACTCCTCTTCCTCGGCCTCTGGGAGCTGGTCGTGCGCCTGGGCGACTATCCGCCTTTTTTCCTGCCCTCGCCAGGGCGAGTGTACGCCAAATTCCTGATCGTAGTCAGAGACGGCACTCTGTGGCGCCACACCCAGGTGACCCTGGTGGAGATCTTCGGGGGATTGGCTCTGGGATTGACTACCGCCACCCTATTGGGCTACGTCCTGGCCAAGTCGAGGCTCGTAGAGCGTGTCCTCTTGCCCTACATCGTGGCCTCCCAGTCCATCCCCATCGTCGCTTTGGCTCCGCTGCTGGTCATCTGGTTCGGCTTCGGCAGCCTATCCAAAGTTCTGGTCTGTGCCCTGACGCTCTTCTTCCCCGTGCTGATCAACACCATCGTCGGTATCCGCTCAGCGGAAAGGGACCTGGTTGACCTGATGCGCTCCCTGGAGGCCACGCGCTGGCAGGTGTTCACCATGCTGGAGGTGCCGGCCGCCCTGCCTGTCCTGTTGGGAGGGTTGAAAGTGGGAGTCACCCTGTCGGTGATCGGGGCGGTGGTGGGGGAGTTCGTGGGCGCCGACCGCGGACTGGGCTTCCTGGTGAACCTGGCTCGCGGGCTGTTCGACACCCCCCTCATGTTCGTGGCCCTGTTCACCCTGGTGGCTATCGCCGTCAGTCTGTACGCGGCCGTAGCTGCCCTGGAAAGCTTGTTGCTTTCGTGGAGAAAGTAGGGATAAGGGACTAGGGACAAGGGATAAGGGACTAGGGCCTGGGGTGGGGATGCGGTTGCGTTGATGTCTGGGGGAACATGCTAATGATCGGGATAATTGGAGGTTTCACAATGGAGACGAAAATCCGTTTAATTCTAAATCCGTTGTTGTGTTTGGTTATCATCGCCCTCGGCGGCTGTAGCCTGGCCCAACCAACGGCCACACCGACGCTGCCCGCGCCGGAGACGATCACTCTGGCTATGGGTTTCATCCCCAACGTCCAGTTCGCTCCCTTCTACGTGGCCGAGGACAAAGGCTACTTCGCCGAGGAGAACCTGGCAGTCCGGTTCGACTACGGCATGGAGACGGACTTGCTCAAGCTGGTGGGCGTTGGTGAACTGCGGTTCGCGGTGGCCAGCGGGGATCAAGTCATCCTGGCCCGGGCACAAGGGCTGCCGGTGGTCTACGTTCTGAACTGGTATCGCCGCTTCCCCGTGTGCGTGGTCTCTTTGAAAGAAAAGGGCATCAATGGGGCGAAGGACCTGGTGGGCAAGACGGTGGGGATACCGGCTACCGAAGGGGCCAGCTACATCGGCTGGCGGGCCCTCCTTCACGCGGAAGGAATAGACGAGGCCCAGGTCAACCTGCAGGTCATCGGCTACACCCAGGTGGCCAGCCTCACCGAGGGTCGGGTGGATGCCGCCGTGTGCTACGCCCTGAACGAACCGGTCCAATTGCGCCAGGCGGGATACGCGATAGACGTGATCTACGTGGCCGCCCCCCCACTCCCCTCCAACGTTGGGGGGGCTGGGGGGGTCAACCTGGTCTCCAACGGCCTCATCACCAACCAGCAGACCATCGCTGAGCGGCCGGAGTTGGTCCAGGAGCTGGTGCGGGCGATGCTGCGTGGGCTGAGATACACCATCGAACACCCCGACGAAGCCTTCGCCATCTGCAAGAAATACGTGCCAGAGATCGCTGGGGATAACGAGGCCCTGCAAAAGGCTGTCCTGCTTGAGTCAATAAAGTTCTGGCAGGGCGAGCGATTGGGCCATTCCGACCGCGCCGCCTGGGAGGAGTCCCAGCGCTTCATACGTCGGATTGGGCTCATTGACGCCGAGGTGGACGTGGAGACAATGTTTACCAATCGGTTCGTTGAATCCCAATGACGTGTTGCGTATCGCGTAGTGCGTGTTGCGTATTGCGTAGTGCGTATTGCGTAACCTCAAACGGAATACGCAATACGAAATACGAGAGCGGAAATGACCATCTACCCTGCCAGCAAGTCAAATCCTGATATGATCCCCGTTTTGGCAGCCGACGAGATAACCGTGACTTTTCAAGGGCAGCAGAGTTCCCTCGAAGCCCTGGAAGGTGTTTCTTTGCAAGTGGACGCCGGGGAGTTTCTGTGTATCGTCGGCCCATCGGGATGCGGCAAGTCAACCTTGCTGCAGGTTCTGGGTGGCCTGGTGCGGCCCACGAGTGGCAGGGTCTACCTGGACGGCGCGCTGCTGACCGCCCCTCGCCGCCTGATCGGCTTCGTGTTCCAGAAAGCTAATCTGATGCCCTGGCGCACTGTTCTCAGGAACGTGACCTTGCCGCTGGAGATCCAAAAGGTGGAGGCAGCCGAGGCTCGCAGGCGGGCCGGGGAACTCCTGAAGCTGGTGGGGCTGGAGGGCTTCGAGGACGCCTATCCCCACGAGCTGTCAGGGGGGATGGAGCAGCGGGTGGCCATCGCTCGGGCCCTCGTCCACGATCCGGCCATCATGCTGCTGGACGAGCCTTTCGGCGCCCTGGACGCCATCACCAGGGAGCAGATGAACCTGGAGCTATTGCGCATCTGGGAGGCGAAGCGCAAGACAGTGGTCATGGTCACTCACAGCATCCAGGAGGCCATCTTTCTGGCCGATCGCATCCTGGTCATGAGCTCCCGGCCGGGCCGCATCGAAGCGACCGTCTCCGTTCCTCTCCCCCGGCCTCGCCGCCTGGAGATGCTGTACAGTCCTGAGTTTGGGGTCTTGTCCACGCGCGTGCGGCAGGCCATCCAGTGACAAGAAAAAGCCGCCAGGTTGCGAAACCTGAGCGGCTTTTTATTTGCTACCGATCATCTGTAGTAGGGTTCAGAGCTACGGGAAGGTGTCCGTCTTTGAAGCCTCTCCAGCTTCCGCTGCAGCCAGCGGCGCCAAAGAATGGGCCTCAAGCCTTGCCAGGCCTCCTCAGCTTCCTGCTCCCTGCGTCTTGCATCTTGCTTCCTGACTTCCCTGCCGCTGAAACGCTCCCTCACGTATAGATCAGCGATGCGCTGCACCTGGCCCTGCCCCTCGGGTAAGACAGTGATCAAAGCGGCAGCGTACTCGTAAGGCGTCTGGTGTCGCTGGTACTCGATGCCCAGCCGGCGGGCAAAATCGCACAGCCTCTCGTAGACTCGCTCCACCAGGTTCAGCTCGCTCAGCTTCCTCTCACGCAAGGTCCACAGTATCGCCAACCCTGCCGGGATCGAAAGCAAAATCAGGCCCCCTAACCAGCGAGTTGCCTGCGACCTCGCCTGGGCCCAGTCAGAAGTGACCCCACTTACAGCATCGTCGGGCAAGATATCATCACGGAGCCTCTCTGCATCGCCCTGAGATTTGCCTTCGTTGCGGTCTTCCGACGACTCAGCCACCCTGGGGGGCTGGGGTCGAACTATGAGTGGCTCCGAGGCCGTGGGCTCGAACTCCACCCAGCCGTAGCGAGGGAAGTAGACCTCCACCCAGGCGTGGGCATCCCGCTCCCTCACCCGGTAGGCTCCGGTCGCAGCATTGTATTGGCCTTGGCTATAGCCGGCTGCCACCCGGGCCGGAATGCCGATAGCCCGAGCCATCACGGCCATGGCCGAAGCGTAGTAGTCGCAGTGGCCCTGGCGGACATCGAACAGGAAGTAGTCCACGCCGTCCTGGCCCGCGGGCGGCGCCTCGATCAGCTCGTTGTACTTTATATTCCGCAAATAGCTCTCCAGAGCCGTGGCTCTGTCGTAGGCATTGTCGTAATCTGGGAATTTCAGCACCATCAACTTAGACTTGGACAAAGATGTTATGAAATCGCTGCGTTCCTGGTCAACGTGGATTATCTGCTCGAGGAGAAGGTGCCCAGGAGGTTTGATCCTCGTGATCTCTTCCGCCAGCTCGCGCACGCGCGACGGTAGACTGTCCGGCAACTGAAGATAGCGGTCCAGGATCCAATCTGGATAGTCGTCTCCGGCGGCGCGCAAGCTATCTTCGTCGGCCGCAGAGAGGGAGGAGACGACGGTATAGCTCTGGCCCTGCTTCAGGTGAGAGCGACTATAAAGCATCGAGACAGGGGTAATCACCTCTTCATTCTCGGCCAGGTAGGCCCTGGCCTCCTCGCCTGGTGGAACAGGGGGCACATAACTCACCACCGCCCAGGCCGGCAGACCCACCCGCTGAGGCTCAGCGGCGGCGAAGAGCAAAGTCCTGCCGGGCAGAAATGTGGTGATGGTTTGAGTGATCTCCTGGCGCAGCTCGTATTCAGGCAGCGCCAGATGAGAAGAATCGTTGGCTTCCAGGCTAATGCTTTCTTTATCTTTGTTGAGCCAGCCGGAGCCGGTGTACTGGTCGTAGACGGCCGCCCGCCAATATCGTCCCGCTGGGGACTGCACGTCCATCACCGCCGCCTCGCTGAGGTGGACGGGCCCTGTCAGGCCCAGCACATTGCCGAAGGGATTGGGATAGACTGTGCCATAAGATCTAACGGCGGAGAAGAGGCGATTCCAGTTCTCTTGTACCTTCAGCCAGGGTTTATCCAGAAACGACCCTATGTCGGAAAGTTGCTGGCTAGCGGCAGCACTGGGCGTGAGCCAGGCGAAAGTGATGACCACGAGGGAAAAGATGACCCCGGCCCGAAGGAAGGCTGCGCCGATATCAGAGCTGTAGTTGACCCTGGCCATTCGCCACTCTCGCTTTCGGATTGAGAGGGTGGAGTACATCACCACGAGTAGGGCGAAGAAAAGATAGGCCACCAGGTACGACTCCAACCGTGGGGAGGCATAGTAGAGATTCCAGAGCAGGACCAGGCCACAGGGGACAATAGATTCCCAGACCCTGTGCTCGCGGAAATTATACCAGGCGGAAAGATAGCCCGCCAGCCAGAGGATCAGGGCCAGGAACAGGACAAAAATGAGGTTGTCCTCGCTGGTGCCGCCGTGCGTCGCTGTCCACAGCCACTTGTTTAGGCGAATCCCCAGCTCAATCAATTTTTCACGCCAGGTGAACTGAGGGGCCAGGAGGTTCCCTCCCAGGAATGCCACCCATGCTATCCCATAAACCAGGCTGAACAAATGAGCTATCACACCAGGGAATATGCTCTTAGCCAGGAAGAAGCCAGCGAGCGCGGATCCCACCACCACCAGGTATAGAACACCCAGGCCCTCGGCCCATTCGGCGGTGTGGATAGGCCAGGCCACGCTGAGGAGCATACAAATTATCAAAACAAGAACTGTCCATCCTTCTCGCAATCTCGATTCAGACCTCATTTTTGGCAACACCTGCTTTCATTACATCACATCACGATTGTGAAGCAAACCGCGGCGCGTTTCAACTGTAATACTGTCAAGCAGACAAAAAGGTTCACCGTTCAGGTGTATGGTAGGGGCGCCCCGTCAACGTGCCAGGCACTTGCGAATAGCCGAGCGATTGAGCGATCTCACCTGGCCTGGAAGCACTGCAGCCCGCAAGAAGCCTATGGAAGTGCCTGGCACGTGAACGCTTAAGAAAGGTTCACGGCCCCCTCTGCGTCCTGAGAATAATTATACTCCAAAAGAAGATGGAAGGCAAAGCTGCAAACTTTTCACCAATCAAACAATGTGGTATAATATCAATGCAGCACCTCTACGGACGGCAGGCAGGAGGGAAGAATGGCCAAGAAGCCTCTGTTTCCTGGGCAACTGGATGATGAAAACGTCATCATCTACGAGCGAAGGTATTGGTTTACGATCCTCGAGTGGATAAGGCTACCTTTTCTTTTCCTGCTTATCTCTTCGGTGGTTGCCTGGGTTGTGACTACGCTGTTGGGACCTACCTCAGTCTTGAGCCTCGTCTTTTATGGCCTCGTCATTATGGCGATAGCCTGGCTGGTGTGGCAAGCCCTGAATTGGGAGAACGATCGCTACATCGTAACCGACAAGCGAGTGATTCACATCGAGAAAGTATTTCTTACGCTAGAGAAAAGGGACGAGGCGCCTCTGACCATGATTCAGGATGTCTTCGTCGAAATGAAAGGGCTCATGACTCACCTGCTCTACTTTGGCAACGTGACCATCCATACTGCTGGCACATTGGGCACGATCCGTTTCCAGGGCATCCGAAAGCCTCGCAAAGCCCAGGCCCAAATCCTAGCTTTGGCGTCACAGGTTCAAGCAGCGATCCCCATGGAGGAAACGCCAGGGGTCCAGGCTGTCCGCGAAATACTTGGTTGGCCCAAGCCGGAACCCAAACCCCTTCCCCCCACTGCCGAGGAGCTGCACTGGGAGAGCGAGAAGCGAAGACGGGAACAATTATCAGAGGTGATCAAGATGATGTTTTTCCCCAAGCCGGTCTTCGGCGAAAACCAGATCATCTGGCGCAAACACTGGTGGGTTTTGCTCAACGAGATGGCCTCTCCCCTGCTTGTCTTTGTCATCCTGTTAATCCTCTGGGCAGCGGTTTCCCTACGCTTTGGTGTCAACTTCCGGTTTGATTTGCTTTTTGGTATCTCCCTGGTCGCAATTTCCTTGTGGATCACCTGGTTAGTCACAGATTGGTGGAACGACCTTTACGTCATAACCGATGATCGCGCCATTGACATCGAAAAAATGCCTTTCGTCCGTGAAGAGCGTAGAGAGGCTGACCTGGACAAGATACAGGACGTGCGTTACTTGCAGGAGGGTTTTATCGCCCTCAGGCTCGATTTCGGCAACGTGCGCCTGGAGACAGCGGGCGGGATAGAGGCATTCACCTTCGATTCTGTACCCCATCCCAGGGAGGTACAAATCGAGATTTTTAGGCGGATAGATCGCTTTCATCGAGAAATAGAGCGACAGTTGCAGGAGGCGAGACAGTACGAATTCCTCGACCTGTTGGGCCGCTATCACCAAAGGGTCCAAGGCAACAGCGGAACCGAACCCTGAGTTGCAAACTCTCGCTCCCCCTCGCCTACATCGTTGACAAAAGCGAGCTTTCGTGATATATTTCAAGTGCCTTTAGCCGAGCGAAAGGAGGTGATTGCCAGAAGCCTCAATTCTCAGTGGAAGAGAGTTTCAGCACGACAGATTTTTTAAGGAGGAAAGAAGATGTTCAAGAACAAGAGATTTTGGGCTTTATTGGCCCTGGTGACGGTCGTGGCTCTGCTGGTCACGGCTTGCCGACCAGCAGCGACGCCGACGCCGGTGCCGCCAACGCCTACGCCGCCACCACCGCCGGAGAAGCTGAAGGTGGCCTTCGTCTACGTGGCGCCCATCGGCGACCTGGGCTGGACCTGGGCCCACGAGCAGGGGCGGCTGATGGTGGAAAAAGAGTTCGGCGACAGGGTCGAAACGGCCTACATCGAGAACGTGCCCGAAGGCCCCGACGCCGAACGGGTCATCCGTGACTACGCCCAGAAGGGCTACGACGTCATCTTCACCACCAGCTTCGGCTTCATGGACCCCACCGTCACCGTGGCTGGCGAGTTCCCCGGCAAATACTTCATGCATTGCTCCGGCTACAAGACGGCCGAGAACTCAGCCACCTATTTCGGGAAGATCGAGGAACCTCGTTACGTCTCTGGCCTGGTGGCTGGCAAGATGACCAAGGCGAACAAGATTGGCTACGTGGCCGCCTATCCCATCCCCGAAGTCGTCCGGGGGATCAACGCCTTCACCCTGGGGGTGCGCGCCGCCAACCCGAAGGCCACGGTGCACGTAGTGTGGACCAACACCTGGTTCGACCCGGTGCTGGAGAAAGAGGCGGCCGTGGCCCTGCTGGACGAGGGTTGTGACGTCATCGCCCAGCACCAGGACACCACCGAGCCCCAGAAGGCCGCCCAGGAGCGAGGGAAGGTCAGCATCGGCTACGACTCGGACATGAGCCAGTTCGTGGGGGACACGGTGCTGACCAGTCCGGTCTGGAACTGGGGTGTCTACTACGTGGAGCAGGTGAAAGCTGTCCTCGACGGCACCTGGAAGACCCACCAGTACTGGGGTGGCTGGCAGGACGGCATCGTGGACCTGGCTCCCTTGAGTGACAAGGTGCCGGACGACGTGAAGAACATCGCCGACGCCGAGATAGCCAGGTTCAAGAAAGGTGAAGCCACTATCTTCACCGTCTTCACCGGCCCCATCAAAGGCCAGAATGGTGAGCTCTCCGTACCGGCTGGCGTGAGCATGACTGCCGAAGAGCTGCTCAGCATGGACTGGTTCGTGGAGGGCGTCGTCGGCGAGGCCCCGGCCAAGCCGCCGGTGGTCACAGAGGTGGAGAAGCCGAAGGTGGCCTTCGTCTACGTCGGCCCCACGGGCGATCTGGGCTGGACCTACGCCCACGACCAGGGACGCCTCTACCTGGAGAAGGAGCTGGGGGTGGAGACGGCCTACAGCGAGCTGGTTGCGGAGGGCCCTGACTCAACCCGCATCATCCGTGACTACGCCGAGAAGGGGTACGACGTGATCTTCGCCACCTCCTTCGGCTACATGGACTCGGTCATTGAGGTGGCCGCCGAGTATCCGGACACAATCTTCGAGCACTGCACCGGCTACAAGACGGCCGAGAACGCCGGCATCTACGACGGCCGGGGCTACCAGGGGTGGTACCTGGCGGGCATCGCCGCCGGCAAGGTGACCAAGACCAACGTGCTCGGCTACATCGCTCCCTATCCCATTCCTGAGGTGGTGCGCAACATGAACGCCTTCACCCTGGGCGCCCGCTCGGTCAACCCGGATGTCAAAGTGCACTCGGTGTGGATCTTCACCTGGGTGGACCCGGTGAAGGAGCGGGAGGCGGCCCAGGTGCTGCTGGACCTGGGATGCGACGTCATCGCCCGCGAGAGCGACTCCACCGAGCCGGACAAGCTGGCCGAAGAGAACGGCGTCTACGCCATCGGCTACAATGCCTACGTGCCCGCCGTGGCGCCCAACGCCCTGCTCACCTCGCCCATCTGGAACTGGGGCGTCTTCTACAAGAAGGCGGTTCAGGCGGTGATGAATGGCACCTGGACCAACACCCCGGTCTGGTGGGGACTGGCCGAGGGGCTGCTGGACCTGGCACCCTTCGGGCCGGCGGTGCCGGATGACGCCAAGGCGCTCATCGAGCAGAAGAAACAGGAGATCATCGCCGGCACCTTCGACGTTTTCCACGGCCCGATCAAGGACAACACGGGCGAGCTGCGGGTGCCAGACGGGGTGGTCATGGCCGACGAGGAGAAGCTGGCCTTCGACTGGCTGGTCGAAGGGGTCGTCGGCATCATCCCCAAATAGGCCATAGATCGTCAAGGGGGTTCTGGTAGGTGGCCAGCCGCCTGCCAGAACCCTTTTCGTACAGGGGTTCGTAGTGGCGACCTCAGTCGCCCTGGCCCATTGTGGACGACTAAAGTCGTCACTACGAACAGGGGTTTGTAGTGGCGACCTCAGTCGCCCTGGCCCATTGTGGACGACTAAAGTCGTCACTACGAACAAAATCGCAGGATGAGGAGATGTCCACAGATACCCCATTGGTGAGAATGCGGGGAATCACCAAGCGTTTCCCCGGCGTGCTGGCCAACGATCGCGTTGACCTGGAGGTGCAGGCGGGCCAGGTTCATGCCCTCCTGGGCGAGAACGGAGCAGGCAAGACCACCCTGATGAACATCCTCTCTGGCCTCTATCGGGCCGACGAGGGAGAGATCTACATTCGAGGGCAAAGGGCCGACCTGCAATCGCCACGCGACGCCATTGACCTGGGGATCGGCATGGTGCATCAGCATTTCATGCTGGTCGAGCCGCAGTCAGTGGCCGAGAACGTCATCCTGGGGCTCAAAGCACCGGGCTTCTTCCTCGATATGGCGCGCATCGAGCGCAAGATCGCCGAGTTCTCCAGGCAGTATGGTCTGCAGGTGGACCCCCGAGCCCGCATCTGGCAGCTCTCGGTGGGGGAGCAGCAGCGGGTCGAGATCCTGAAGATGCTCTATCGTGGGGTGGACATCCTGATCATGGACGAGCCCACTGCCGTGCTCACCCCCCTGGAGGTGGAAGAGCTATTCGTCACCTTGCGGCGCATGGCCGACGAGGGGAAGGCCGTCATCTTTATCAGCCACAAACTTGGCGAGGTGATGGCCATCTCCGATCAGATCACCGTCTTGCGCGGCGGCAGGGTAGTGGCCACGGTGGACACCGACCAGACCACCAAGGAGGAACTAGCACGGATGATGGTTGGCCGGGAAGTGCTCTTCCGGATGGAAAAGGCACCTGTCGAACCAGGCGAGGTGGTCCTGGAGGTCCGCAACCTGCGGTCGCTCAACGACAAGGGGCTGCCGGCTCTGAGGGACGTTTCGTTCGCCATCCGCCAGGGGGAGATTCTGGGAATCGCGGGGGTGGCAGGGAACGGGCAGCGAGAGCTGGCCGAGGTGGTTACCGGGCTGCGGAAGACAGCGGATGGATGCGTACTCATTGCCGATTGCGACCTGACCAACCGTTCCCCCCACCGGGTGATCCGGGAGCAGGTGAGCCACGTGCCGGAGGACCGGCTGGGAATGGGCCTGATACCCAATCTGGCGGTCAGCGACAACGTGATTCTCAAGAGCTACCGGGACCCGCCCCTGGCCCGGGGGCTGTTCCTGGACCGCCTGGCCATCACCCGGTTTGCGGCCAGGCTGATCGAGGCCTTCAGCATCCTCACGCCGAGCCAGGAGACCCCGGTCAAGCTCCTGTCCGGCGGCAACCTCCAGCGCACCATCCTGGCCCGCGAGATCAGCGCCGGCCCACGGCTGATGGTAGCCGTACACCCCACGCGGGGGTTGGACATCGGGGCCACCGAGTCAGTGTGTAATCTTCTCCTCAAGCAGCGGGAAGAGGGCGCGGCCATCTTGCTGATCTCGGAGGACCTGGACGAACTGCTGAGCGTTAGCGATCGCATCGCCGTGATGTACGAAGGCGAGATCATGGGCATTGTGGATGCCGAGGAAGCGGATATTGAAGAGATTGGGTTGATGATGGCGGGAACAAAGGGATTAGGGACCAGGGACAAGTGACTAGGGACGTTGGCAAGGTCCCCCTGATCCCTTGTCCCTGATCCCTAGTCCCTTGTCCCTTGAACTTTGGATTTTGGAGTTGGAACCATGCGACTTATCATCGAAAAACGCCTCGAATATTCTCGCCTCATTGCTTTCCTGGTACCCATCGCCTCGGTGGTCTTGGCGTTGCTCGCAGGGGCGGTGTTGCTGGCTTTGGCCGGGGCCAACCCGCTGACGACTTACAAGGCGATGGCCCTGGGAGCTTTCGGCGGCAAGTACAACGTCTCGGAGACGATGGTCAAAGCCGTCCCGCTGATGCTGTGCGGCCTGGGGGTGTCCGTTGCCTTCCGCATGCTCTTCTGGAACATCGGCGCCGAGGGGCAGTTGGCGGTGGGGGGGATCGCCGCTGCGGGGGTGGCGCTCTTCTGGGCAGATCGCATTCCAGGCCCCCTGTTGCTGCCAGCGATGGTCGTGGCCGGCTTCCTCGGCGGTGCGCTCTGGGGCCTGATCCCAGCCTTGCTCAAAGCGTACGTCCGCGTCAACGAGATCATCACCTCGTTGATGATGAACTACATCGCCATCCTGTGGGTGGAGCACCTGTTCTACGGGCCGTGGAAGGACCCTCATGGCTACGGGTTTCCTGGCACCGCGCAGTTTCCACAAGCAGCCCGGCTGCCGCGACTGCCCGGCACTCGCATCCACCTGGGGCTGGCCTTCGCGGTGGTGGCGGGCCTTTTGATTTGGATTGTGTTGAGGCGCACCAAGTGGGGCTACGAGATCCGCGTGATCGGCGAGAATCCCAGGGCGGCGAACTATGCCGGGATCAGCATCGTGCGCAACATCATCCTGGTAATGATCCTCAGCGGGGGGCTGGCCGGCCTGGCGGGGATGTCCGAGGTGGCCGGCATCTCCCACCGCCTGCAGAAGGGGCTGACCGTGGGCTACGGCTACACCGCCATCATCGTGGCCTGGCTGGGAAGACTGAACCCCTGGGGAGTGTTGGTGGTCGCCATCCTCCTGGCCGGGCTGCTGGTGGGTGGCGATCAGATTCAGATCACCATGCAGCTCCCCGCAGCGGTGGCCCTGGTGTTGCAAGGGGCCATCCTGTTCTTCGTGCTGGGCGGAAGCCTGTTCACTCAGTACCGTATCCGCCTCACGAGCAGAGGAGCAAGGGAGCAGAGGAGCGAGAGAGCAGAGGAGCAAGGGAGAGCTCACCTCCGCGCCTCCGCACCCCAGCCCCCCTGCTCAAAAATGGAGGGGTAGAAAAGTGATCGCACTTCTTGGTTCCATCCTGGCCGTCACCGTTCGGGCCGGGACTTCGCTGGTGTATGCCACCGTCGGCGAGATCTACACCGAGCGATCGGGAATCCTCAACCTGGGAGTGGAGGGGATGATGATCATGGGGGCGGTGTCCGCCTTCGCCGTGGCCTACAGGACCGGGAGCGCGTGGGCCGGGGTGGCGTCGGGGATCGTCGTGGGCGGTCTTGTGGCTTCGATCCACGCCTTTCTGACCATCACCCTGCGGGCCGATCAGACGGTCAGCGGGTTGGCCCTCACCATCTTCGGCAGCGGGCTGGCCAGCTTCCTGGGGCAGCGGCTTGGTCCAGGCGGCAGCCCCCTGGTGGGTCTCATCGGGCCGAAGTTCGGCAAGCTAGAAATACCGGGCCTTTCCTCCATACCCGTTCTCGGTAAGGCCCTCTTCGATCAGGACCTGCTGGTCTATGCCATGTACCTGCTGGTGCTCATCGCCTGGTTCTACCTGCACAGGACCCGGCCTGGCCTCCACCTGCGGGCGGTCGGCGAGAACCCCCAGGCCGCCGACGCCATGGGAGTGAACGTGGCCACCACCCGTTATCTCTACACCATCCTGGGCGGGATGTTGGCGGGGCTGGGCGGGGCACACCTGTCCTTGGCCTACACGCCGGGATGGACGGAGGGGATGACTGCCGGACGGGGGTGGATCGCCGTCGCCCTGGTGATCTTTGCCACCTGGAATCCGCTGCGCGCGGTGGTGGGGGCGGTGCTCTTCGGGGGGATCAGCGCCGTGCAATTCCGCATGCAGGCCGCAGGGACCACCATCCCTGCCGCCTTCCTGGGGATGTTACCCTACGCCTTCACCATCCTGGTATTGGTGATCATCACCTGGTGGGAGGCGTTCAGCAAGCGGGTGGGCGCCCCGGCTGCCCTGGGGCTGCCCTACGCGAGAGAGGAGAAGGGGGTATAATCTTGACTGAACACGTGTATATCGAAGACATCGCCGCCCACCAGGGCCAGGAAGTGACCCTCAAGGGCTGGCTTTATAACAAAACGGATAAGGGGAAGCTGCAGTTCCTGTTGGTGCGGGATGGCACGGGGGTCATCCAGGCTGTGGTCTTCGAGGACGACGTGTCCCCTGAGGCGTTCGAAGCAGCCAAAACGGTTACTCAGGAGTCATCCCTGATCGTTACCGGCACCGTCCGAGCCGACAGGCGAGCGCCGGGCGGATACGAGCTCACGGCAAGCGAGGTCGGGATCGTGCAACTGGCTGAGGAGTACCCTATAACCCCCAAGGAGCACGGGGTGGAGTTCCTGATGGATCACCGTCACCTTTGGCTGCGTTCCTCCAGGCAGTATGCCGTTCTACGGGTGCGGGCCGAGGTGGCGCGGGCCATCCGCCATTGGCTGGATTCCCACGGCTTCATCAACCTGGACACCCCCATCCTCACCCCCTCCTCCTGCGAGGACACCACCACCCTCTTCGAGACCGACTACTTCGGGGAGCGGGCCTACCTCGCCCAGAGCGGCCAACTGTACAACGAGGCCGAGATCATGGCCTTCGGTAAGGTCTACTGTTTCGGCCCCACTTTTCGCGCCGAGAAGTCCAAGACCCGCCGCCACCTGCTGGAGTTCTGGATGGTGGAGCCGGAGATGGCCTGGGCCGACCTGGAAGAGTGCATGAGAGTCGAGGAGGAGCTCGTTAGCTACGTCGTCCAGACGACGCTGAAGAATCGAGCTGAAGAACTGAAGATTCTCGAGCGCGATACGACGTTGCTGGCAAAGGTGGAGCCCCCGTTTCCGCGCCTCACATACGATTCGGCAGTGGAAATCCTCAACCGGGACGGCGTTCCCATCGCCTGGGGCGAAGATTTCGGGGCTCCTCACGAAGTGGCCCTGGCTGAGCACTTTGAGAAGCCGGTCTTCGTCCACCACTATCCAACTCACTGCAAGGCATTTTACATGGAGATTGACCCGGAGCGGCCGGAGGTTTGCCTTTCGGTGGACCTGCTGGCCACCGAAGGATACGGCGAGATCATCGGCGGTGGCCAGCGCAGCGCCAGCTACGAGTATCTGGAACAGCAAGTGGAGCAGCTTGGCATCTCTCGCCGGGCCTACGAGTGGTATCTCGATCTGCGGCGCTACGGATCGGTGCCCCACTCCGGCTTTGGACTGGGCCTGGAGCGAACGGTGGCCTGGATCTGCGGGGTGAAGCACATCCGGGAGACGATTCCCTTCCCCAGGATGTTGGGGCGTATCTATCCATAAAAACTTAAGGAGGGTGCAATGACTATCGGTTATGCTGAGCAATTACTCGATGTCATAGAGGAACTCCCGGGCGAGAAGGTTTTGGAAGTGCTAGATTTTGCCAAATTTCTGAGATGGCAGGATTTAGCCGAGGCCAGGGAGATAATAGAGTTCGATGCTTGGGCAGAGAACTTAGCCAAAGAGAAAGGGTTCACTCATTTAACTGAAGAGGACGTGGCCCAAATCGTTCACGAATTCAGGAGAGAACGTTGATCATCGCTTTGTATGACATAGTAGGGATTCACGGATAGTCCAGATTTTGGCAGGTAGCGTGGTCATCTAAATCTGACACAAACGCGGGCCTGGGGGGCAATGGCACTAGCTTTTCAGGCTGCATGGGGATGATGAATCTTGAGAGCTAATTCGGGTAACCGCAGGGTGGTTTTTATTGCTGCACTTTACTCCACCCGTGAATCCCTATGACACCAACATATTCATCGAAACGTGCCGAAAAGTTCTATCACAGCGAATGGCCTGAGGATTTTGATGTGGAATTCGAGCAACGGCGCTCCATTGCCCACTTGCTCTCCCCAACCTCCCCAGAGGATGCCCTCACCGCTTACTACGCTCTCTATCATCACCGCACACAGCTCTTCACGCACGGCCAAGAGGTCATCGTCGGTTTCCTCGCCATCTGCCAGACAGCACATGACCTTTTCACCCCCCTGGTGGTGATGCGAGCCGACTCCGACGACGTACTGGCCGCTCTTATATCCGATCACCTGGACGAGGGGCGGGAGTATCTGTTCGCGGTGAAAGAACAAATGGCCTCGGTCTTGCGGCGATGTCTCACCACCTGGGATGAACACTATAACCTGATCTACACTGTTGACGAGGAGAGCTTCCGACCGCATTCTCGTTGCCTTGCCGAAGCAAGGGAAGGCCGTTTCCCTCGCTTTGAGATCAGGGACGGCGAAGACGTGATAGCGGCTGCAGGCCCAAACTGGCGCTCGCCCTATTTTGCCGAGGTCGGCGTCTGGACTCAGGAAAGCCACCGGGGGCGGGGCCTGGCTAAGGCGGTGGTCTCGGCCTGCACTTCTGAATTGCTGGAAGAAGGGATCAGGCCCCTCTACATCGTCGCCGAGGGCCACACGGCTTCGATTCGGGTCTGCGAAGCTCTTGGCTATCGGTTCTCTGGTTACAAGGAGTTCTCTTGCCAGGGCAGGCTAAGACCGAAGCAGTGGTCGTCGCCAGCGCTATCAGGGCACAGGTAGGGGAACCTTTTTAAGGCCACCAACGTCCAATATGCTGGAAGAGGAAAATGCCTCTCCACAAAAACAAAGAGGTAAAGGAGAATACAGTCATGTCCAAGAGAGTTATCATCAGCCTGCTAGTTTGCCTGGCATTGCTGGCCGTAACAGTTGGCTGCGCACCCTCAGCCAGCTCTGTTGAGGCACCAAGGTCCATAGAGCGCAGCATCACCGTCGTTGGGGAGGGCAAAGCCTCGGTGTCGCCTGACGTGGCCGAGGCCAACGTCGGCGTAGAGGTGCTGGCCCCCACAGTGAAGGAAGCCACTGAGGAAGCCAAGGAACGAATGATGGCCATCATGGCCGCGCTCCAAAAGGCGGGTGTCGCCGAGAAAGACATCCAAACCTCCAACTACAGCATCTACTTCGAGCGCTACCCTGAGATCAGGGCCATGGTCGAAGCAGAGCCACTGGAAGTAGAGGGCAACTATCGAGTCTCGAATATGGTGCGGGTCAAGATCCGCGACCTGGACGAGGTGGGGGCCGTCATGGATGGGGTGATCGAAGCTGGAGCCAACAACGTCTACGGCGTCAACTTCACCGTGGACGATCCCAGTGAAGTGAGGAGCGAAGCCAGGGGTAAGGCCATTGCCAACGCCAGGATCAGGGCGCAAGAGCTGGCGGACCTCAACGGAGTAAATTTGGGCGAGGTGCTCCAGATCAGCGAAGTCATTGGCGGGCCGTTTCTTACGAGTGGGATATCTGTACCCATGGCTGCGGAATACGGCGGTGGAGCTGGCCCCATCTCCCCTGGCGAGCTGGAGTTCAGCGTGCAGATACAGGTAACTTACGCCATCGTGCCATAGCTACAAAAGCTCTCTCAATCTATCCCGCTTCTACAACAGGGTTATGAGTCCTGGTGACTCATAACCCTGTTGTGGATTTTGCATAAATGTAGAAAATAGGTTATAATAGTATTAAACGGCAAAGGCGACATCGAAACGATAAGATAGACAAAAAATGATTCTAGCTGATTATATTTCCATAGGTATATATTGGCTTCTGGTCATTATATGGGGTCTTATCGTGCTGGTATTCCTGACGAGATACGAGCAGCCCAAGGCCCAGGAGCCCAGGGTTGCTACTATCGCCAGAGTTGTTCTACTTTTGGGATTTGCAGTCCTGGCCATTGATAGCATCTATTTCAGCGTCTGGTTTACGGCCAAAGATGAAGCGTCCAAGATTAGCCTGTTTACGAACCTGATGCAAAGCGAGTATCTTCTCATTCCCAAGGTTGGCTTGCTCATGGCTGCCATCGCTACGCTTGTTATGGTATGGAGACGGAGGATAAGAGAAATTGACAAGGAAACAGAGAACCTGAGGAAAATCTCTACTCTCAACGCCATCGCCGCCACGGTCAGCCAATCTCTGAATTTGGGGGAGATTCTAAACAGCACTCTGGAAAAGGTGCTGGAGGTGATGAGAGTAGAGACGGGCGGCATAGCTTTGATGGATGAGCAGACCAATGAACTGTCTTTTACCGTTCATCGCGGCTTTCCTGAAAAGTTGCTCCACGAAGCGGATTCGCTGAAACCAGGGCAAGGGCTGACCGGACGGGCCGTGCAGTCAGGGAAACCGATCTTAGTAGAGGACATCTACGGGGAAGATGACCTCTCGAAGATAGAGTTGAGGATGAAAGAGGAGGGGTTTCGCTCTTTTGCCTGCATACCATTAGGGGCCAAGGAGAAGGTGCTTGGCGTGATGGACATTGCCAGCCACGACCTTCGCCACTTTTCCACTCAGGATGTGGAGTTGCTCACCTCTATAGGCAATCAAATCGGCGTAGCCATTGATAATGCCCGGCTTTTCCACGACTTAAACGAGGCGTACAAGGACCTGGCGGCAGCGAAGGCTCATCTTTTTCAATCAGCTAAGCTCTCAGCGGTCGGGGAGTTTGCGGCCGGGATCGCCCACGAGATCCGGAACCCCTTGACGACCATAATCGGCGATGCCCAATTGCTGATGGCAGATATGAAGCCAGGCCAACCGGAATACGAGTCCCTCAAAGCCATCGAACGGTCGGGACAGCGTGCCAGCGAAGTTATCGCGAACCTGTTGAGCTTCTCCCGGCGGGAGGAGTATGAACTCATCCCCATAAATATAAACGACTCCATCAATAGCGCCCTCTCCCTCATCGCTTATCAGATCGAGAGGTCTAATATCACTATAACCAAAGACCTGACTGCCGATCTGCCCCTCGTGTCAGCCAGCACCCATCATCTCGAAGAGGCCTGGATTAACCTGCTGCTCAATGCACGAGATGCGATACCCGCCAAGCAAAGGGGCGAGATTCGCATCACCTCCCGGCTGGATGGGTCTGGCAAAGCTGTCCAGGTGCTTATCTCAGACACTGGTGTTGGTATCTCCAAGGCCAACCTGGAGAGGATGTTCGAGCCCTTCTTCACGACCAAGGACGTGAGCGAGGGCACGGGCTTAGGGTTATACCTCACTTATAAAATCATTGCCCGGCATAATGGGAGTATCGAGATAGACAGCGAGGAAGGGAAAGGAACAACTGTCACCGTGACCCTGCCGACAGAAAATCAGATTTCGACCGAAAAGCAGGATTAGTCCCTTATTTGTCTTGGAGGTGACCCATGGCCCTCATCCTGGTTGTTGATGATGACAAAGATGTTGCTGGGACCATAGAGCGTACCCTTCGGCGTAGGAACCATCAGGTGGTTGTCGCCTACAGTGGTGCTCAGGCCCTGCAACTGATCCAACAACAGTGTCCCGACCTGGTGGTGCTGGATATCATGATGCCCCGTATGGATGGCATTGAGGCCTGCCAACGTATACGTAACCTTCCCAACGTGGCCTCTGTGCCTATCCTGTTCTTGACGGCCAAAGGCAAAATCGAGGACAAAATCGAAGGCTTCGAGGCCGGGGCCGACGACTACCTGACGAAACCCTTCGACCTCCGAGAGCTGGAGTTGCGGGTGAGAGCCCTTCTGCGCCGTAGTATGCCCACTGAGGCACCCAAAGCCCCCCTGGAAGTTGGCACCCTCTCCCTCGATCCCCGCACCTTCAAGTTAAACGTGGATGGCAAGGTCCTTCTCCTTACCCCTGTGGAGTTTGAGCTGCTTTATTACCTGATGGAACACGCCGGCGAGGTCATCTCCACCGAGAGATTGCTCCAAGAAGTGTGGGAGTATCCCCCAGGCACGGGCGACCCTAACCTGGTCAGAGCGCATATCAAGAACATCCGGGGCAAGATCGAACCCTCACCCGAGGATCCCATTTATATCAGAACCGTTTCCCGCCACGGCTACGTCGTTCAGGGATAGCGATTTCCGCTTTGCTGGCCTTCCAGCAACCTCGGCTCCGACCGTCCCAAACAACGGCCAAAACCCTCCCGCCAGACGCTAGTCCACCATTGGACTAGCGTCTGCCTTGAACGGCTCCCGTCCAAGGCACGTCGCCCCCCATTTAGATAACTGCGCCCCAATTCCCATTTAACCACCTCGAAGCTCAATTTTCTCCCCAAACATTTTTATCCTCCTGCCTTCACGCCAAATTCATGTTAAATTTACGCTTCCTTCACCCAAAACATGGGCGGAATCTGCTATAATGCAAACAGTTCAGAAAATTTGCAACCATTTTGCCCACTTTGGGATAACTCTTCGGCAGACAAAGAAAAGAAAGGAGGTGTGAAAATGGCAAAGGATAGGACAGGTCTCATGACCGCCAGGGAGGCTGCGAAGTACCTGCGAGTGAGCATGTTCACTCTGAGCAGGATAGAGAGCAATGGTGGTTTGGCGCCTTACCGTACTCCCGGCGGGCACCGCAGGTACAGCCTCAGGATGTTGAACGAATATCTCAACAATAGCCGCAGATCTTCCCGCCGATAGAGGAAGGACAGGGTGCAACGCTGGATTTTCGAATCCTTGTTTAGCATCAAAGTGAGGGAGACAGGTTTGGGCTTGCGCTGAGTGGCGCGAGGGAAGCATCAAGATGGCAAGCGAAGCGAGTCGGGGAACGACATCCACGGTCAGCTTGCTAATCCGCCAGCAGTAAGCAGGAGGGTGATATGGCGGAAGAGGAAATGATCATCCTTACCGCAAGAGAAGCTGCTGAGTATCTGCGGGTGAGCCTATACACTCTGAGAAGGATGGAGAGCGATGGGAGCTTGATTCCCTTCCGCACTCCTGGTGGCCACCGCAGGTACAGCCTCAGGATGTTGAACGAATATCTCGAACAGAGTCGCCTATCTTCTCGTCGCCGGAGGTCGGGGAGCGAGTCCAGGGTTAAGTAGCCGACAGGGGCCTCGCCGGCTGATTGCCGAATCGGAAATAGTGGACACCGGACGCCGGCGGGCTAAGGAAGCGCTGGAAGGAATACCCCAAGCGGCTACAAGGGAGGGTTGTGGGCAGGGAGGAGCATGAACAAGCACATTTTGATCGTCGAAGACAGCCTGATTCAGGCTGCACAGTTGAAGGACTTGCTCCAGAAGCATGGCTACCGGGTCACGGTTGCCACCAATGGCGAAGAGGGCCTCGCTACAGCGCGCAAGCGTAAGCTGGACCTCATCATCACCGACATCAGTATGCCGGTGATGGACGGCTACGAGATGTGCCAGGCGATTAAACATGACGGGATGCTCAAGGACATTCCGGTTATACTGCTCACGGTATTATCGGACACGGAAGACGTTATCAGGGCGCTCAAAGCGGGAGCAGACTATTATCTTACCAAGCCATACCAGGAAAATCATCTCCTGTCCCGAGTTGAATCTGCTCTTGCCAAGCCGGTGCGACAGAAGAACGAAAGGACAGCGGAAAAGTTGGAGGTTGCCTTCGGCGGCGAACGTCTCGTCCTAACCTCAAACCGTCAGCAGATATTGAATCTCCTCCTCTCCACGTATGACGACGCTGTCCAACAAAACCGCGAACTGATCAAGACGCGGCGCGAACTACAAGAGATCAATAAACAGCTTCAACAGGAAATCATCGAGCGCAAGCAGGCGGAGGAGGAGATTCGACGGCTGAAAGACTTCAACGAGAGTATCGTCCAGAACATGGCCGAGGGCATCGCCGTGGAGGACGCGGAGGGGCGCATTATCTTCGTCAACCCGGCTGCAGCTACCCTGCTGGGCTACTCGCCCCAGGAGCTGTTGGGCCAGCACTGGACGGTCATCGTTCCACCCGATCAGCACCCCAGCGTCCGGGCAGCCTGCGAAAGGCACATGCACGGCGAAGCCGGCCGCTACGAACTCCAGTTCATCCGCAAGGACGGCACCCTGGTTCCTGTCCTGGTCAGCAGCAGCCCTCGCGTTGAAGAAGGTCGCTTCGCTGGCACCCTGGCCGTCTTCACCGACATCACTGAGCACAAGCAGGTGGAGGAAGAACTTCAACAGAGTCTCAAGAGATTGCAAAGAACATTCGATGAAACGGTCAATGCCCTGGCTTCGGCAATCAAGACGAGGAATCCTTATACGGCTGACCATCAGCGGCGGGTAACTCAATTGGCCTGTGCCATTGCCAGAGAGATGGATCTTTCTGAGGAGCAGATCGAAGGGATCCGTGTGGCGGGGCTGATTCATGATATCGGCCAGATAAGTGTACCTATTGAAATTCTCAGTAACCCCGATGAGTTAACCGAGTTCGAATACGGTATAATTAAGGCCCACCCTCAAATCGGTTACGAGATATTGAAGGCCGTGGAATTTCCATGGCCAGTGGCCGAAATCGTGCTCCAACATCACGAAAGGCTGGATGGTTCTGGGTATCCTCAAGGGCTGTCGGGGGAAGAGATTATGCTGGAAGCGAGGATCTTAGGGGTAGCTGAAGTCGTTGAGGCCATGGCCTCTCGCCAACCTTACAGATCGGCCCTCGGCATATATAAGGCCCTGGAGGAAATCTCACAAAATAGGGGCGTCCTTTATGATCCTGCAATAGTAGGTGCTTGCTTGAAGCTTTTCCGCCAGGAAGGGTTTGAGTTCGAGCGAGAGATGAACGATCGCGAGTGATGGCTAAACAGGCGATGTGCATCGTCCCAGCTAAGCGGTTTGGTAAACCGAGGAGGGGAGATGGAGGAAGAGGCGTTGATTTACAATCTGGAAGAGAGGATTGCCGAACTGGAGGAAGTCAACGATGCGCTGCTGTCCAGAGAGGAGGAACTTGTCACTCTCAACAAGATTAGCGTTGAGATCAACCCATCACTTGATCTACAGGAGATCCTGGAGAAGGCCCTGGACATCGTGTTGTCCTCGATGGGACTGGAGACAGGTTTTATCTTCCTGTTAAATGAGGCCAGAGGCGAGTTCGTGTTGAAAGCTCAGCGGGGAATGAGAGGCCAATTTAGCCGAGAATTGGTTACTATGAAAGCCGGGCGCGATTTCCCAGCCGTGACCCCTGAGTTGGAAAGACTCATCGTGGTCCAGGAAACTTCCGAATATCCCCGGCTGGGCAGGTTCATGCGGGACAGGGAAGGGTTTCACTTCTACATCAGCGTGCCCCTGAGCGCCAGGGGAAAACTGGTGGGGATCATGAACGCTTTCAGCCGGAGCTATCCTCCGCCCTCTCGAGTCAATTTGCTGGCGACCATTGGCCAACAGATCGGGGCGGCTATCGAGAACGCGCAGACGTTTCAAAACGTGGTTCGGGCCAAGAAGGAGTGGGAAGAGACCTTCGACGCCATCACCGAAGGCATCTTTATGCTGGACGAAGAATTTAACATCCTGCGGGCAAACATCGCCTTCGCCAGGATGGTGGGCACTATACCAGCCAAGCTCATTGGCCAGAAATGCTACCGGGTGTTACACGATCAGGGTGAACCTCCCAACTACTGTCCCAAGGTTGAGACCGTGCGGACGGGGGAGCCTCACACCATCGAGGTGAGGGAGCCCACGCTGGGAAGAGATCTGCTCCTGTCTTCCTATCCCTTGCGGGACCCGAAGGACAATGTGGTCAGGCTGGTCCAAATCGTCCAGGACATCACTCTGCGGAAACAACTGGAGACCCAGCTTGTACAGGCTGAGAAACTCTCGGCCATTGGGCGGTTGGCCCAGGGGATCGCCCATAACCTCCTCACTCCGCTGACAGTCATCAGAGGCCGAACCCAGCTTATCTTCGAAGAGGCACGAGATTGCTTCGAGGAGAAACTGCCATCCCTCCTGGGCCGGCTGGCTGGCCATGAGTTGGAGACGCCCCCCAACATTGCTGAGGTATATGATAACATACGTCAGGAGTTGTTTGCCATTGGGCGAGGGAGCCAAACCATGCAGGAGATCATTGATAACCTGATGTACAAGAGCCGGCGGGAGCAAGAGGAGCACAAGCAGCTAATTGACATCAATGATCTGCTATGGCAGGAGTTGAAGTTCCTGGATGGGGACCCGCGCTTCAAACACTACGTCGAGAAAGCTTACAATTTCTATGAGACCCCTTTGTACATTGAAGGCATCTACAGCGACTTCAGCCAATCCTTTTCCAACCTCATCAAAAACGCCGTAGATGCCATGGAAGGTTGCGAGAAACCGGTGCTAACCATTACCACACGCTGTAACGACGAGTGTATCTACGTTGACGTCCACGACACAGGAGTAGGTATCCCAGCGGAAGACATCCCCCACCTTTTTGAGCCCTTCTTCACCACCAAACCCATCAGTGGGGGCACCCTCAGGGGGACAGGGCTGGGGCTGCACAGTTGTTATCAGCTCTTGCGTCCCTATGGTGCTGAGTTCGAGGTGAAGAGCCGTCCAGGCGATACGACTTTCACGGTGAAGATACCGCGACAGTGAAGCGTGAAACGTGAAGCGTGAAACGTGAAGCGTGAAACGTGAAGCGTGAGGGGTGCAGAGGTGCTATCTCCTCTGCTCCCTTGCTCCCCTGCTCCTCCGCTCCCCTGCCCGTTTTTCAGGCCGCACTCCGCCACGGTAACTGGGGGCAATGATGGCGAACACGGTGCAGCGGGAGAAATCCAGGATGCGGGAACTGAGGCGGGGATTTGTCTTCTCGAACTCCTCTACTGATTCTTGCATGGTGATCACAGTAGGCAATCGAGCGTTGTAGCGGTGATTGAAAAGCTGAAAGAGCTTCTCCTGGGCCCAGGTCGTCGCGCTCTGGGTACCCAGGTCGTCGAGGATCAAAAGGGAAGCATTGCGCACTTCTTCAAAGCGCTGGTCGTACGAAACCAGGCTCTGGGGGCTGAAGGTGGCTCGCAGGTGATCGAGGAGGTCGGGCACGACGACGAAGAGGGCCGAATAGCCACGGTCCTGCCGATAGTTGGCAATGGCCGCCGCGAGATGGGTTTTGCCGCAGCCATAAGGGCCGGTGAAGACCAGCCAATCCACCGGATTCTCGGCGTATCCCTTGGCGATAGCGAAGGCCCGCTTGAGGTTCTCGTGCTCCTCGCGAGGGAGCTCGTGGGCCCGCAGGTCGAAGGTCTGGAAGGTCTTGTCGCTGTGGAGGGAGAGGCTGGAAAGCTCCGATTGATCCTGGCCCACCCCGCTGCGGCGGAAGTCGGGAGCCAGGATGGTGACAATCTCCGCCAGGTCGGGGTCCACCAGCCGCGAGCGAAGTCGCAGATCAATCTCCTCCAACTCGCGGTTGGTGGTGACGATTGTGGGTAGCCGGGCATTGTAACGGTAGTTTAGTATCTGGTAGAGCTTCTCCTGGGCCCAGGGGGTGGCACTCTGGGTGCCTAGATCGTCGAGGATCAGCAGGGGAGCAGTGCGCACTTCCTCGAAGCGCTCGTCGTAGGAGACCTGGCTGGTGGGGGCAAAGGTGGCCCGCAGATGATCGAGGAGATCGGGCACCACGACGAAGAGAACCGGTTGACCATTAGCGATGCGGTAGTTGGATATGGCCGCTGCCAGGTGGGTTTTACCGCAGCCATAACCCCCTTTGAGAATCAACCACCCTACGGATTCCTGGGCGAAGTGTTTAGCCCGCTCGTAAGCTCGCCTGAGGTTCTCTCGCTTCTCGGCGTTGAGCCCGATGCCTTCAGGTTTAAAGCTCTGAAAGGTCATGCGGGAAAGCTCGCCCAATTGGCTCAAGTCTCGCAAGTCCGACAGGCGTTTGGCATCCAATTCCTCGATCTTGCACTGGCAGGGGTAGAGCTTGCCGAAATCGGGATGGCCAAAGGGCACGTCCTTGACCAGATACCCAGCCCCTTTGCAAACAAGACAAACGTCGTTACTCCTAAGTCCTGGACTCTTCGACGTTTGACGTTTGAAGTTTGACGTTTGACGTTCTTCAGTGTTCGATGTACTCGGCATACTTCCCTTCGATGTATCTACGGCGATCTTCTTCAGAATCTCTCCTGGCCTTTTCACTGTCCTTCCCTTCGGTTGCCCAGCGCTCCAGAACGCGGCGCACGTAACGCCAGTGGCGAGCATTGTGCTCCACGGCTATCTTGAAGGCTTCCTCGATCCAGTCGGCGGGGTAAGTCTTCTCGGCGTCCCTGAGCTCCTCGGCGATGAGGGGGGTGAGCAGGCCAACGTTCTGTTCGTAGAGGACGAAGATGTTGGGCCGTTCTACCTCCAGACGTACCTCACTGGGCAAGATGGTTGCGTCGAGCTCCAGTTCTCCGCGAAGTATCTTGTCCACCGTCCTCCGCCCAACGTCGGTGTTCATGAAGTACCAATCGTCCCGCTCATCACCCTGCTGGGCTTGTCCTGAGCCTGCCCTGAGTGGGGTCGAAGGGCCCCGCCGAAGGGCCATCACGTGGAGGAGGGTGCCCCGGGCCACGGCTCGCTCCAGAGCCTGCCCCAGGCACTCCTCGGGCTTCTGTCCTGGCTCTCTAAGCCCACCCAGCAGCCCCCCATCGGCCTCCAGTTCTCGCCGGCTCACGTATCGAGGGTAGCCTTTCTTCTGATGTAGCAGCCAGAAGATGTGCAGAGTTACCTTCAGCTCGGCCAGGTCATCTATGGCTGGCAGGAGCTTGCTGAAGAATAAATTAGGCAAGGGGGTGAAGTGCACCTTGCCGGCGGGGAAACCGGAGAAGCCTTTCATTTTAGAGTCCCAGTTCTTCGCGAAAAAGTTCTAATTCGTGGAATTGGGCCAGTTGTTTCTGGAAAAACAGAGAGATTTTGCCAGTGGGGCCGTTACGGTGTTTGGCCACGATGACATCAGCGATGTTCTTCATCTCCGTGTCAGGGTTGTATATTTCCTCACGGTAGATGAACATCACCACGTCCGCGTCCTGCTCGATCGATCCGCTTTCTCTCAAATCGGAGAGAATGGGTATGTGATCCCTACGGGCTTCGACGGCGCGGGATAGTTGGGAGACAGCCACCACAGGCACGCTCAGTTCTCTGGCTAACCCTTTGAGCGCGCGAGAGATAGCGGAAATCTCCTGGACGCGGTTCTCCGCCCGGGCGTCTCCTCGCATCAACTGGAGGTAGTCAACGATGATCAGATCGAGACCGTGCTCAGCGTGGAGGCGGCGGGCCTTGGTTCGCATCTGCAAGGCGGAGATAGAGGGCGTGTCGTCAACGAAGACGGGCACCTCTGAGAGGATACCTGTCGCCTCGACGAAGAGAGGCCACTCATCGTCTCTCAGGTCACCCAGGCGCAATCTTTGGGAATCTATGCCCGTCTCGGCCGAGACGAGACGCTGCACCACTTGCTCGGAACTCATTTCCAGGCTAAAGAGAGCCACGCGCTGGTTGTATTTGCGGGCGGCATTCTGGGCAATGGAGAGGGCAAACGACGTCTTGCCCATGCTGGGCCGGCCAGCCACGACGATCAGGTCGGAGGGCTGCAACCCTCCCAGCAACTTGTCCAGCATGGGGAAGCCCGTGGGGATGCCGATGAGTTCGCCACGATGTTGGTACAAATAGTCTATCCGGTCATAGTAGGTACCGATTATCTGCTTGATCGGCACCAGGTCGCGGGCGATGCGGCGCTGAGAGACCCCGAACAGTACCTGCTCGGCCCTGTCAACCACCTCGTCCACGTCTTCAGTGTCCTCGTAGGCAATGGCCGCGATCTGCCCCGCCGCGCCAATCAGTCGGCGCAGGATGGCTGTGCGCTCCACGATGCGGGCATAGTACTCCACGTGGATAGCCGTGGGTACAGCATTGATCAGAAAAGTGATGTAGGCTGCCCCGCCGACCTCCTCCAGTTGGCCGCGCCGCTCCAGCTCGTCGCAAAGGGTGACGAAGTCGGCTGGTTCCCGCCGGTTGTGGAGGTCTCTAATGGCCTCGTAGATCCAGCCGTTTTTCTCGCGGTAGAAATCCTCAGGATTGAGAAAGGAGGCCACTTTGAATATAGCATCGGGATCTAAAAGAAGCGATCCCAGGGCTGCCTCTTCGGCCTCGGTGTTATGAGGCGCCATTCTCTCGGACTCGTTCATCATCTCACCGTATTCTCAGTTCTCCTCTTCGCCCAGGGCGTCGAGGTCAAGGGTTTCAACGAAATCGCGGAAAGCCGATAGCTTCTCCTCATCAGAAGGGCCTATCCCTTCGTCAGGCGTTATAGCAGCTCTTTCCATCACTAATTCGGCCACGAAGATAGGGGCTTTGGCTCGCACAGCCAAAGCGATGGCATCGCTGGGTCGGGAATCTATTTCTATAGGCCGACCGTTGTTGTCCAAGACGACACGGGCGTAGAAGGTGTCATCGCGCAGATCGTTTATCAGGATGTGCGACACTCTGGCTCCCATCTTGATGATGACTGCTTTCAGCAGGTCATGGGTAAGGGGGCGAGCTAGCTCGACCTGCTGTAATTCGAGGGCAATGGCCTCAGCTTCGAAGGGGCCAACCCAGATAGGCAAATACCTTTCGCTATCTACATCTTTCAAGATCACTACCCGATGCTGGGACATTAAACTTGCCCTTATGCTGTCAACCGTTACCTGGATCATTTTCGCTGTCTCCTCTCCCAGTCGTCCTATGAAGCTACCGCCGTTTCCTGACGTTTTTGATTATACCACAACAGCCCAGAGCACACAAATTCGGGGCCACTGGATAATCAGCCATTTTGTAGTATACTTCATCCGAGCCAACCTCGCAAAGAGTTTTGGACAAAAGCCGCCTGTGAGTTTGACACAGGTGGTCTTTTGTAATATACTGTCGGCTAACCACACCCACAAGGAGGCCCGTCAATGAGCTCTGGTAAAGACTTAAGAAACACGATTCTGCTTGGCCTGCTTATTTTATCCCTGCTTCTCTTGCCACGTCTTTCTTCCCCCATCGGGGCTTCCCCGCCTACCCTTCTCATCAGCGAGGTGTTGTACGATGCCCTTGGAAAGGAGCCAGATGAGGAATGGATCGAGATCTACAACGCGGGAGCTACTACCATTGACCTCTCCAACTACAAGGTCGGCGACGAGGAGGAGCAGGGCAAGGGCGAGGGGATGCTGCAATTCCCGGCGGACAGCTCCATTAACCCCGGCCAGGTGATCGTGGTGGCCAACAAGGCCACAGCTTTCTTCGACGCCTGGGGGTTTAACCCCGATTACGAGATGGTGGCTTCGGACGAGGACGTGCCAGACATGATCCCCTACACCGCCTGGGCCAGCGGCAGGGTCGAGCTCAGCAACAGTGGCGATGAGGTATTGATCCTCGACGACGACGATGCCATCGTGGATGCCATGTCCTATGGCAATAAGACCACCTACTTCGACCCTCCCTGCCCTGGTGTCGCCGCCGGCCATTCGCTGGAGCGCTCCCCGGCCAACGTAGACACCGACACTGCCGCGGACTGGATTGACCAGGAGTTCCCCAATCCAGGGTCGGTAACTGTGCCCACGCCCACGGCCACCGCCACGCCTACCAGCACCCCAACGCCAACCGATACACCTACGCTGACGGTCACGCCCACCGTCACCCCTACGCCGACGACGGTCATATCCAGGGTCTACCTGCCCCTGGTGCTTAAGGGGTTCGACTAAGGCGCGGACGAGGAATAACGGACTGACCGGATCATCCTTAAGGCGGGGGAATGACAAGAGCGGAGTGCTGTCAACGGATTCGGGGCACGGTAAGATCGGATTTAACAGACGGATCGGCAGGATAACGGATCGGGGGACTTGAGTTGACGAGGAATCCGAAATCCTGCCCATCCATGTTCTAAAGCGGAGGGCAAGGGAAATGAAGAAGCTCATAGCCGGGCTTGCCGTAGTTCTACTCCTAAGCGGCGGGGTGTTGATGGCTGCGGTAATGGGTGCCAGCGCCGAAGATGCTTGGCTGTCGGAGACGCCGACCCCAACCGCCACGCCGGATAGCACCATCACCCCTACCAACACCTCGACGCCTACGGCAACCACGACCCTTACACCGACGGCGACGACCACATTCACCCCCACGGCGACCATCACCCCCACAGCGACCATCACCCCCACGTGGACACCCACCGCCACGCTTACTCCCACAGCGACGGCGACAGATACTCCCCCACCTACACCGACGGCGACGGCCACACCCACCACCATCCCCGTCCGCCCCGAGGTGGTCATCAACGAGGTGGAGTACGATTCCGTCCAGTCCGGCCCCGACGCTGCCTACGAGTGGGTGGAGCTTTACAACAACGCCTCTTCGCCGCTCGAGCTGGCCGGTTGGACGATAAGCGACAACATGGCCACCGATTCGATTCCCACGGTGATTATCCCCGCTAACGGCTTCGTGGTCATCGCCGCCGCTGAGGATTTTTACACCAACTACCCCGATTTCACAGGCACCATCGTTTTCATCGCCGACGGCAGCATCGGCAACGGGCTGGGCAACGATGGCGACCGCCTGATCCTCAGGGACAGTGCGGGGACGATCGTTGACCAGATGTCCTACGGGACGGACACCACGGTCTTCGATCCGCCCTGCCCCGACGTCGCCGCCGGCCATTCGCTGGAGCGCGAGCCGACGGGCTACGACACTGACCAGGCGAGCGATTTCGTGGAGCGATCTATCCCTTCGCCAGGGGGTGCCCCCATCCCGACCCCCACGCCCACCACCACTCCCGCACTCCCTCCCGTGGCTCCCCTCCTCGTCAGTGAGGTCTGCTACGACGGCACGATTTCCGGGACCGAGGGCGACGAGTTCGCAGAGATCTTCAACCCCACCGGGGAGACGGTAGACCTCTCTCTTTACAAGGTCGGTGACGAGGAGACGAAGGGCAAGGGCGAGGGGATGTATCGCTTCCCGCCGGGGACGACGATCGGCCCTCGCGGTCTGATCGTCGTAGCCAAGAACGCGGCCCAGTTCCAGGCCCGCTTCGGGTTCTATCCCGACTTCGAGGTGGTGGTCTCAGGCGCGGGCTACACTGATACTCCAACAGTGCCCAATATGGATAAGTATGCCCCCTGGGCCAGCGGCAGTTGGGCCCTCTCCAATTCGGGTGACGAGGTGGTGCTCCTGGGCCCCGCCGATGAGATCGTGGACGCCATCGCCTACAAGTCTGGCGACTATGCCGCCGTGGGCGTGAGCGGCAACATCTCCGCCCCAGCCCCCCGGTCGCTACAGCGGGTGGGCGCCGGCGATAGCAATGACATGAACGCCGACTTCGCCGTCGCCGCGCCCAACCCTGCTTCCCTGACGGACCTCCCCGCACCGCCTCCCTGGTTTCCGCCGCCCGCCCCGCTGCCCGGTGGGATGTGGGCCTACTTCGGCTGCATCCATTCCCACTCCACCTACTCTGACGGCAGCGGTCCCCCGCGTTACGCCTACGCCGTAGGCCGGGCCAACGGACTACACTTCCTGGCCCTCACCGATCACTCCCACTATCTTAACCACACCTGGTGGGCCGATACCCTGGCCCAGGCCGAGGCCGCCACCGTGGATGGGGCCTTCGTGGCCCTGCGTGGCTTCGAGTGGACAGGTCGGGTGGAGGGCCACATCAACGTCTTCGAGACCGAGGGCTATCCCTCTCGTGACGATCCCGATTACGACAGCCTTGGAGAGATTTACACCTGGCTCGCTGCCCAGCCCGAGGCCATCGCCCAGTTCAATCACCCCTTCGCCGACAGCGACTTCAACGACTTCGCCTACCACCCCGCCGCCGACGCCATGATTGCCCTCCAGGAGGTGGGGAACGGCAGCGGGAGCCAGTACTTCACCTTCGAGGGCGCTTACCTGCGCAGCCTCTACGCCGGCTGGCACGTGGGCGCGACCAACAACGGCGACACCGAGACGCCCGATTGGGGCGCCGATACCCCCCACCGCACGGGAGTGGTCGCCCCGGCTTTGACCAAAGGCCACATCCTGGAGGCCCTGCGGGCGCGGCGCACCTTCGCCACCGAGGACGGCAACCTGGCCCTGGCCCTGCGCGCTGGCGAAGCCTGGATGGGTTCCATCGTCCCCCAAGCAGCGGCCATCACCTTTTCCGTAGACGTGGTGGATCCGGACGGGGAGAGCGTGAGTCTGGAACTCTTCGATAGAGGGCTGGTGGTGGCCAGCGTTAGCTTCTCAGGATCCACCACATACACCTGGACGCCCACCGCGCCCGGCGTGGCAGGCCACTTCTACTTCGTCAAAGCCACCCAGGCCGACGGCGACACTGCCTACACCAGCCCCATCTGGGTGGAGGGCGTAGCGCCAGCCGACGTGGTCCTGCTGAACGAGTTCCTGCCCGCCCCCCGCAGCGTGGACTGGGATGGCGATGGCGTGGCCGATCACAACGACGAGTGGATCGAGCTGTACAACGCCGTCCAGGCCGTGGTGGGGCTGGGCGGCTGGCAACTGGACGACGTGGCCGAGGGAGGCAGCGGCCCCCACACCATCCATGCCGACAAGATCATCCCGCCGGGCGGATTCCTGGTCTTCTTCAAGAGGGACACCGGCCTCGCCCTGAACAACGACGAGGACTGGGTGCGCCTGATACGCCCCGACGGGACGGTGGCCGACGAATACCACTACACTCACAGCCCCGGCTACGACCGCAGTTTCAGTCGTACTGTGGATGGCGGTGGCCACTGGACAGCCGATTACGCCGTGACCATGGGTGCCCCCAACCACCCCCACCCCGGCCCTCCCCCGCCGCCGGGCCTGGCTTTCGTGACCATCGCCGAGACGAAGACGATGGCCAAGGGGACCCTGGTCATCGTCGAGGGCCAGGTGACCGCCCCGCCAGGCATCTTTGGCGAGCAGACCTTCTACGTGCAGGACAGCACGGCGGGGATCAAGGTCTACTTGCGAGAGGGGGAGTGCCCCGTGCTGTCCGAGGGGGACAGGGTGCGAGTC